>NZ_CP011968.1:1580650-1896780 GCF_001077535.1 Clostridioides difficile ATCC 9689 = DSM 1296 | reverse complement strand
TTCTTAATATATTCAAATACATTTAAATTATACTCCATATTTACATACATATTTGTAAGTGAAAATACTACTAAAAATGAATAAATAATCCCTATAATAACAATCTTTTTTTTATTCACTTTAAAACTCCAATCTTCTTTTTTACTATAATAAATTCAATATTTAATAACAAAATCCTACTTTTTTCATTAAATATTTATATTTATTATAAAACTAATTGAATAGATGTTGAAATTATAGTCATTACTATTCCTATCAATGCTTCATATGGAATTAACTTAAATCTTTCACCTATATCCATGTTTATACTACCTGAACTAGTATGAAATAGTGAGCCATGCGGTAATTGCTCGAATACACTAGAACCAGCATTTACTATTGATGCACCTGAAATCGGTGATAGCCCACCATTTATTATAGCATCATGAAAAGTAGATGATGCTATAGTAGCACCAGCTGTTGATGATGCTGTTGCTAATGACATAAGTATACCCGAAACTGGTGCCAATAAAAATTGTGGCATATTTAAAAATTGTAAAGCACCTATTGTACTCTGTTGTAATTCAGACATCTGTATAATTCCTGCGATAGTCCCTGTTCCAAGTAATAATATGCATACCCCTTGCATCTTAGATAATCCAAAAGCTAAATATTCTCTTGAATTGTTCAAGTTTCCTGTGACAATTAGAGTTACGATTCCTCCTATTGGAAGGGCTATCATTGGGTCTATAACTATAGGAGATACATTTCCTAAAAACAATAGAAATATAGCTATAATTGGACCACATAATGATTTAAATAAACTTGGTAAATCTTCTCTTTGCTCTAAAATTTCATATGATTGTACTTTATTTCCTTTATTTATTAATATACTTGCTAAAATAACTGTAATAACAACTCCAATAATTGCTGGAATTATATTTGCCATCATAACACTAGAGAGATTGACAGAAAAATTATCTGCTACTGCTATAGTATTTGGATTTGGTGATATTATATTACCTGCTTTACCCCCTCCCAACATAGCTAATAGTATTGACAATTTAGAATAATTTAATTTTCTACCTATATATAATCCTATAGGTGCTACAGTTATTATAGATACATCCAAATTTACGCCTACTCCAGCAAGTACCATAGTTGAAATGGCAATCGAAAATAAAGCCCTCTTTTCACCAAATATTTTTACAATCTGTTCTGATATTTTATCTACTGCCCCTGTTTTTATTAAACTTCCAGCTAATACACCTGATGCCAAAGCTCTAAGAATTGATGGTGATATATTCATAGCTCCATTTGCCATAAAATCTACAGTTTGTGTTATATTTGCTCCTCCAACTAATCCTCCAATAAATGCTCCTAACATTAAACTATATACAGCTTGAAATTTTTTTATAATTAAAATAATTGCTATTAATAAACCAAATATAGCTCCAAAAGTCGTTATTTGCATAATATCCCCTCCTATCATAAATTAACTATCTTTTGCTTAATTTTATTTAAATATATTTTAAGTATTCTGTATCCACTTTGTCAATTATATTTTAATTTATTTAATTATATTGAACATAGTTTTTTCAAAACCTAATTCTATATGTTATAATAATTTCATACTACATAATCATTTTACTTGATTATTTTAAGTTAATATTTTTTAAATTAAAAAGAGAGGATATTTATATGAATGATTTAAATTTAGGGGAAAAAATAGCTGAAGTTCGAAAAAAACAAAACTTAAGTATTCGAGATTTAGCAAAACTAGCTGATGTTACACCATCATTATTGAGCCAAATAGAACGAGGTCTTGCTAATCCATCTGTAAATTCATTAAAATCTATAGCCTCTTCTCTAAATGTTCCTTTATTTACATTTTTTGTATCTGAAGTAGATAAAAAAAACTTGATAGTAAGACATGATAATAGAAAAAAAGTTATTTTACCTGGAAGCAAAGAAGTTATATATGAGATTTTAATTCCAGACTCTAGTGGTAATTTAGAATTTGCAATTATGGATTTAGCTCCAAACACTTCTTCTTGTGTTGATAGGATTACTCATAATGGAGATGAAATTGCATATGTTTTGGAGGGAGAAGTTAAACTTTTTATGGATGATGATGAATTTACTTTGTCCAAAGGAGATAGTGTAAAAGTTCCTTTAGGAACAAAACATAAATGGCAAAATGACTCAAATAGTGAAAGTAAAGTAATTTTTGCAGTCATCTTGTAAAGGAGTAAAAACCATGAAGACATATAAATTTATATTTTTTGATGCAGATGATACTTTATTTGATTTTAAGAAAAGTGAATCACATGCTTTTAAAAAACTTCTATCTGAGTTTGATTTAGAATTTAATTTTGAGAATTATATAGAGTCATATAGAAATATAAGTGATAAGCTTTGGCTCGACCTTGAAAAAAATATTATAACTTTGAATGAACTTAAATTACTTAGATTTGAACTTTTTGCAAATAAAATATCTTTGGATGTTGATTCTGAAACTCTTAGCAAAATGTACTTAAATTTTTTAGGTGAATGTACATTTTTAATTCCAGGTGCAATCGATATATTACAATATCTTAAAAAAAAGTATACTATTGTTATAATAACAAATGGAATTTCTGCAGTTCAAAAGAAAAGACTTGAAAATTCAAAAATAAAAGAATATATTGATGGAATGGTTGTATCTGAAGAGTTGAAAATATCAAAACCAAATCCTGAAATATTTAAATACGCTCTCAAAAAGTTTAATTGTCATGATAAATCTTCTGCCTTAATGATTGGGGATAGCTTAACCTCTGATGTCTTAGGTGGAATAAATTCAGGAATAGATACTTGTTGGTTAAATTCCAATAACAGTATAAATTATACTAATCATATACCAACTTATGAAATAAATACACTTATTGAATTAAAGAAACTACTATAGTTTGTAAGTCTGTTCAAATTAAATAGAATATTACTTTGCAATAATTTTTTTAGTTTATACATAAAATGACCAAAAAAATTATTGCAATTCATACACAAAACAAATCTTAGTCTTGAAAACTAGTTAAAAGCATTTTCTAGGACATTTGCTACATCTTGATTCTAAATTTTCTTCATCCCCCATTAAAATAAGCATTGCAACACTTTTTATGGGGGATAGTTGATGATAATCATTGATTTCTATTTCTATACTATTATATTTATTTTTTACATAGTTATAAATATCCTTTTGTCTCTCTACTTCAAAATCTTTATCTCCTGGATATATTTCATGCGATATTTTGAGACTATCATACTTTCCTTTTAAATACATTTTTATTTTCTCATTAATACAATCTAAACATACTATACCTATTTTATCCAATGCTAGCCCTGCCATCATATTGCAATTTTCCATATAGTCATTCATCTTAATATCAATTTTATCCCCTATTGTATATAGTACAGCAAATGCTTTTTTACATTCTTTAGGTGTTTTATTAATATCAACTTCACTTATATATATCTTGATATCTAAAATATCATTTATATTTCTTATTTCTCTTTCAACGATTTTACTAATTGTATCTGGAGCTTTTCTATTTCCATACCCCAAAAACTTTAGCACAATATTCTTATCTATAAAAATATCATCTAAATTTATATCCTTTAAAAGATATTTATTTTTATTACTATTATAATTCATCAATATCAATCCTATCTAATTCTTTATAACTAATTCTTCCTGCCTTTATAGCTGCTTGTAAATTTTCTACTGGAGTGGTATTTAAGCAGTTACAGCCAAAATCACATAAAAAGTTATCATATCCTCTCATCTTCTTTAACAATTTTAGTGTCTCTCTTCTAATCTTATCTGGCTTAGAACGTCCAAGAAGTTTTATTGGGTCTAAATTACCAATCAAAACTATATCTCTAGGAATCATTGGAGCAATTTCTTCATAGTCTAAAATTTGGTCTAAACTTACTGCATCTATATTACAACTTAGCATATTATCTAATAATTCTCTGGTGTCTCCACATATATGCATACCTTTCCAACAATCAAGTTCATTGTAGATTTTATTTAAATTTTTTACTATAAATTCATCAAATCTATCTTTACTTAGGGTTACTGATGTTGGCTCTGCTATTGAAATATATTTTGCTCCTGCTTTATTTGCAGCTACAGCATATCTTCTTACCAATTCAGTTGTAAATTCCAATAATTCTTCTACAAATTTTTTATCAGTTATTATACATCTTAAAAGTTGAGTAGCTCCAGCTAATTGACCTGCAAGTGTAAATGGACCTTGTATCGATTCATATAGTGGTTTTTTAATACTTTTTGATATAACTGATAAGCTCTCTATATTGAGTGGCATACGTCCACTCGTATAAGGGTCTGGAACATCTAATTTTCTTAATTTATCTCTGTCAGTTATAGTATGTGTCAATACACTTGGAAAATCATAATCTGGTCTTAATGTCTCTAAACCCAGAGTTTCACAAAATGTAATCCCATCACAGAATGAGTATATAAAATCTGATTCAAAATACTTGTCCATAGTCTTTGCTAATTCTAATTGCAAATCTACACTATCATATACTTCATATGCCTTTTTATTTATTAAGAACAATCCATTTGTACCCATATCAGGCAGAAAAAAACCTCTATCTTCACTATTTATATACTGAAGTAAAGTCATATCTGAAAACATTTAAACTTCACCTCCTATAAGTTTATTTATTAATTTAACTGCTTTTGGAGCATTTGAACTGTATCCATCTGCTCCTATTTCTTCTGCAAACTCCATACTTACAGGTCCTCCACCAATTATTACTTTTGGTCTTTTATCTATCTCAATCATATTAAGTTCGTCTATAACCGATTTCATATTTTCCATTGTAGTTGTCATCATTGAAGATAAGCCTATTATATCTACATTGTTTTTTATAGCTTCTTCTATTATATCTTCACTTTTTCTATTTACACCTAAGTCAATAACCTTATATCCAGTGGCTTCTACCATTACTTTTACAATATTTTTTCCTATCTCATGAGTATCTCCTTCTACTACAGACATCAGAATTACTCCCTTTGATTTTTTCTTTACTTTTCCAGTTCCCTTCAAAAGATTAATACCTTTATTTAATGCATCTGTGCATACTATAACTTCTGAAAGATAGTATTCCTTATTCTCAAACTTATCTAAAGCTCCTATCATACCTTTGTTTAAACCATATTCATAAATATCTTCCACATCAATATTTTTATCTATAGCAATTTTTACTAAATTCTCTATATTATCTACACCCATATTTAATATACATTCTGCTATATCATCAAGTATGTCCATATAATACTCATCCTTTCTAATTACTTACAAAATTGCTTTTTCAATATCCAATAATTTCTCTTATTTAACAAGGACTAACTCTAGGTATCAATCAATTTTATTTAATATCATCTAAAACTATTGATAATTTAAATTTGCAGTCCATGGAAAATCTACAGGAAATGCCTTTGTAGCAAATTCATATATACTTTTTAGATGTTTAAAGTCATTGTACTGTTCCTCATTTTTTTCAAAAAACAGTTTATTAAGCTTATCCAAATTTTCTATTACAAGTTCTTCTTCTTTGTATTTAATAATATATTTATTTTCAACTTGTTTAAATTCCATGTATTTTAGTAATTCAAAATCTACATATTGACTAAAATAACTTCTTAAACTATCACACAACTTAGTAAAATTTATTATTTTCATAGTTCCTTGTTGATAATCCAAAGATTTTGTCCCATTACATTTCAACTGGTCTTTAAGATTTTTCACATGTACTTTATAATTTAAATATTCTAATCCAAATTTATTTGCAACATATTTCAATATATTTTCAACATTTACAGAGTTTAACCCTATTTCAGCAACTTCTCCTACAGTAGAATCTTCTTTTTTTATTGTTCTTATTATCAAATATCCTATTATATTATTATTTTCCTTTATAAATACCTTCTTGTAACCAATTGGTCCCCAGGCAATAGTTGCTGCATGCAATAGTTTTTGAAACTCATCTCTCGTTCTTATAAATCTAGTACTATTTTGATTATATAGTTCAATCATTTTATCTAAATCATTATCTTTTTCAAAATTAGTTTCATCAAATTCAACTATTTCATATGCTATTTTTACATCTTCAGGTTTTATTGTATATTTATAAAAACTCTTTACCAAACTACAATTTCTTCTACTGTATAGACTTCTTGTTCCTGATATAATTACAATATCTACACCATCATAAAACATTTTTTCTTCTACTTTATCCAATATCTTAGATGAATAGCCTCTCTTTTCATAATCTGGATGAGTACATACTCCACCTATAGCTGCAACCTTCAATCTGTTTCCTTGAATAGATACATCCTGAATTAGATAGTTTACATCAGAAACCACTTTATCATCTTCTGATATTATAATCATATTTTCTATATTATTTTTACTTAGTAAAAGAGGAAATTCTTCCATCATAGTTGGTTTATGATTTCTTGATATTCTAAATACATAGTTTATTAATTCTATTACTTTATCAAATTCTTCTAATTTTGCACTTCTTGGTCTTAATTCCATTCATATTCCTCCAAATATTATTTAAGATACTTAAAACTCTATTATCTATAATAAAACATTTATTACTACAGTTCTAATTATATCTTTTTTCTTTACAATTTTTAATTGTTTTTTTTAGCAAATTTTTATAAAATATAAACCTAATTTATAGTTAAACTTATAAAATAACCCGTTATGTATAATATATTAAAATATTTTCTATATATTTATATGACTAAGTTCTATAACTAAATTGAAATAATCACTTTTTCAAGAATGTTATAATTTTTTTATTGTATTCTTTTTGCTATAGTCTATGAATAAATCAATAGAAAATCTTCTAAGTTGCTTTTAAATAATGACTTTATGGTTCAATTGTACTAAAATAGTATATGTAGGTTACAAATAATCTAATAAATATTAAAGTTTGGAGGTAATAGATATGGCAGATTGTAATTCATGTCCATCAAAGGGAAATTGTAATAGTCAATCAAATTGTTCTATTGAAAATAACCCTAACAATAAATTTGGAAAAATAATTGGTGTTATGAGTGGGAAGGGTGGAGTTGGAAAATCAACTGTAACTGCTTTACTTGCTAATAAGCTAAACAAAATGGGATATAAGGTTGGTATATTAGACTCAGATATAACTGGACCAAGTATTCCTAGACTTATGGGTGTAAAAAATGTAAAAGCTTATTCTGATGGCTCTTATATTTACCCTGTAGAAAACTCAAATAACATAAAAGTAATGTCTATAAACCTTATGATAGATGATGAAAATGAACCTGTTGTTTGGAGAGGACCTTTACTTGGAGGGGTTGTAAAGCAATTTTATACTGATGTACTTTGGGAAGAATTAGACTATTTATTAATAGATATGCCTCCTGGTACTGGAGATGTTGCCTTAACAGTTATGCAATCTATTCCTATAAGTGGAATAGTTATGGTTTCAGTACCTCAAGATTTGGTATCTATGATTGTATCAAAAGCTGTTAATATGGCTAAAAAAATGAACATAAATGTCCTTGGAGTTATTGAAAATATGAGTTATATCCAATGTCCTGATTGTTCTAAAAAAATCAAGTTATTTGAAGGAGAATCTACTGAAAAGTTTTTAGATGATTTAGACTTAGAACTTTTAGGAGAACTTCCTATGACTAAAGAAATTATAGATATTACTCATAATGGAGTTACAGAAATTAGTGATGATTTAGATTCAATATTGACTAATGTTGTTGAAAAAATTAAATAAATAAAAATTTTATAATTTTATATTTATCAAAAAAAGAGGCTTGTATTTATTTTATAATCATACAAATAAATATAAACCTCTTTTATGTTTATCTATGTTTTAAATACACAAAATATTCTTCTACTTCATCTCCATTTTTTACTTTTACTAAATATTCATTATAATGAGCATTATATGGCTGTGTCATTTTGCATTCTATTACATTTTCTATGTCTTCTAATTCTAAAAGTTCTACATCCTTTAAAAATTTTCTTTCTATGAGTTCCATTAATCTTTCCATAATATATCCTCACTTCCCCTATAATTAAGATAAACTATATATCCTCTTAATACAGAGTTTATCTTAATTATATTATATCCAATATATTACAGTTTCTAACATCATTCATAAATTATTTTAACAAATAGAGATTGATTTTTTAATAAATATGCCTTGATAAAATGAAACATAGACCAACTCTTAGTTTTATGTAAAGAAAACTTAAAGAAAACTATAGATTATATTCACAAAAATTACTCAGAAGATATAACAGTAAGTAATATATGTAATGAATTACAACTTAATAAAAGTTGTTTTTTTCTTTGTTTAAGAAAAAAAGTGGATATACTTTTACTAATTTTTTAAGTAAAGTTAGAGTTGAAAAAAGCAAAAAGTATATATTAAAAAAAGACTTGTCTACTTTAGACGTTGCTGTACTAATTGGATTCAATAGTCAAAATTACTATAGTATAATTTTTAAAAAGTTTAATAACTTTACACCAATTGAATATAAAAATATTTATAACTAAAAAATATCATTCTAAAAAGATGTTATTTTTTTACATATTTTTTACAATTATAGTTAATTCTTTGTTAAATTGATTGTACATAAAATACTAAAAATCTAAGTTCAAGTATTTAAATTGCTATATATCATAAATTTTCTAAAATTAACAACAACTTAAAAATTTAACATTCTCTTAACGTATACTTAACAAAACATTAATATTTTTATTGACAAAATTTGTTATTCTATATTATGGAAACAATAAATTTTAGTTAATAAAGTTTATAATTCAGATAAAAAAATTATTAATTTCTTAAGGGAGGAAATATCGTGAATATAGTAATTAGCCTTATCGGTGGACTTGGACTTTTTCTTTACGGAATGAGTTTAATGGGAGAAGGTTTACAAAAATCAGCAGGAGACAAATTAAAAAAAATTATTGAACTCTTAACAAGTAATGTTGTTATGGGTGTACTGGTGGGTACAGTCGTTACAGGTATTATACAAAGTTCAAGTGCTACTACTGTTATGGTTGTAGGATTTGTAAATGCAGGTATAATGAATCTAAGTCAAGCTATTGGTGTAATAATGGGGGCAAATATAGGTACTACAGTTACTGCTCAATTAGTTTCATTTAATCTTGAAGGAATTGCACCAATTGCTTTAGGTATAGGTATTTTATTCTATTTATTTACATCAAATCAAAAAACAAAGCATTTATCTGAGATACTTATAGGTTTCGGTATATTATTTACAGGAATGGAGTTTATGAAAGATGCAGTAGCTCCACTTGCTGAATACAAAGCATTCACTGATGCACTTTTATATTTTAGTAAAAATCCTGTATTAGGTATATTGGCAGGATTTGCCATAACTGGTATTGTTCAAAGTTCAAGTGCATCTATGGGTATGTTAATAGCACTAGCTTCTCAAGGAATACTTCCTCTATCATCTGCTTTACCTATTCTTTATGGAGATAATATAGGTACTTGTGTTACTTCACTTTTATCAAGTGTTGGTGCAAGTAGAAATGCTCGACGTGCAGCTGTAATGCATTTAAGTTTTAATGTAATTGGTACAATAATATTTATGCTTGTTTTAAATAAACCTATATCAGCCATAGTTACTCATTTTGACCCAACTGATACAGCTAGACAAATAGCAAATGCACATACTTTATTTAATCTTACAAATGTTATAATATTATTACCATTTTCTAAATACATAGTTAAATTAGCAAATAGACTTATACCTATTAAAGAAACTGAATCAGAAATAGTAAATAATACTAAGTACTTAGATGAAAGGATGTTTAGCACTCCATCTATAGCACTTGGTAATACTGTACAAGAAGTTGTAAGAATGGGTCATAAAGCTACAAACTCTTTGGAACATTCAATTGCAGGATTTTTAAATAAGAGCAATGAAGATATTAATAAAGCTTTTGAGTCAGAAAAAGTTGTCAATAAGTTACAGAAAGATATATTGAACTATTTGTTAAAACTTTCTAAAGAACCTCTTAGAGATGATGAACGCTTTAGAACAGATTTGCTTTTTAATACTGTAAATGACATTGAAAGAGTCTCTGACCATGCAGAAAATATAGCTGAATTGGCCATGAGTGTTAAGGAAATGAACATTAGTTTTTCTGATAGTGCGATAAGAGAAATATACGAAATATACAATAAGACAATTACTAATTTTAAGGATGCCTTAATAGTTTTAGATGTTAAAGATTTTGAGTTAGCAAATAAAGTTTTAGAAGTTGAAAATGAAGTAAATTATTTAGAAAAAACTTTTAGAAATTCACATATGATTAGACTAAATAATGGAAGTTGTACAATTGATGCTGGTGTACTTTATCTTGACTTACTTACTAATCTAGAAAGAATTTCTGACCACTCAACAAATATAGTAAAACAAGTACTAAAACTTAAACAAAAAATATAGTGATTATTTTTATATATAATCTTAATCAATGAGAAGTAAGAAGCTATAGATAATGCTTATATCATTTATGGCTTCTTATTTTTTATGTAATACTCAAATTTTTATAGTATTCTCTTATTATTAAACAGTTTCTGCCTAGAATATTCCATATATATATGACTTCTTTCATAAAACTTGAACTGCCCATAAATAAAGTCACAAGTATACATAACTATTTTTTAATCAATTATAACCAATATTTGTTTTATTTATCTTCATTTTAATTCTTCATTCAATAATGTAATAAGATTATTTTTTATTTGGATACTATTATATCATCTAAATATGTTATTATATATTTGGATATTTTCATATTAATAGGAGGGATTCTACAATGATAAATTATATGGTAGAAATTATATATAGCGAAAAAATAAGCGAAGTAGAAAACATGTTGAAAATTGAAAATATACAATATGAATTTACTTCTCGTGATGGCTTTATATTTTTTGGTTTTTATGATATGACAGACGCATATAGATTTGAGACTTTATGTTCAGATGAAAAAATTCGATTTAAAAGAATATAATAGATAAAAAAGTACATATTTCTAAACTATTTGTTTTTCAAATTTAGGTTGTGTTTTAATGTAGTGTTGATATTATAAACAATTTTAATAATAAAAAAGTAGGGACATTATATTAATATGCTCCTACTTTTTACTCATACTTATTAATATTATTTATCAAAATTACCCTACAAACTGGAATTTATCATTCTTTCATAATTTTAAACTATCATATTTAAAATATATAAAATTCTACATGATTTTTGTATAAACATAATATCAACCATTATCCAATTTAAAAATATTTTTTAGTAATTTCCATTTCATTTTCTCTTAACATATTAATTAAACTTTTATATGTAAATGGTGTATTTACATATTATTTAATATCCAACAATTATATAAAGAAATGTGCTCTTTGCCTTATAAAGAATTATAAAGCCAATTCGTTTTATTATATTATTTTTCTTTATACCTTAAAAACTTTACCTTCAAATTCTTATTTATCTATATATTATAAAAATGTTCTTAACCTCTTTTACGAGATTTTCTTGACATATTATCAGTTAGATAAAATAATTAAATAATATAATCAGCAAGTATGTTTTTTACTCTTTTAAGTAAATTTCCACCTGCACCCCAATCAATTTTTAAAATTCCAATTGCACTGCCTGTTGAAGTAGCTTTAATAACTGTTTTTCCTGTGGTATTTTCATAAACTACTATTAATCCTGCATCACTATTATTTCTTGCATAATACTTCTCAAAAGTTGTAATTAGTATAAATTTATCATCTCCTAAATTATAAGAATCACTAAAAACTAAATCTGCATCAAGATTTTCTTTTATCATTTTTTGTGCCTCTAAGGGTGTAATTTTTACAGTAAATATTTCTGTTGCCATTTTTTATCTCCTCATAAGAATTTATTTTAGACAAAACATAATCTCTAGTATTTTCTGATATATTTATCAAACAATATCCCTATTCCTCCTAACAGAGCTAATATAGAACCAAAATTTCTATATTGAGAAATAGATTGGTCTAGATAAATATTATATTGGTCAGTATCCATGATTCCACCATTTTGTTGAATAATATGCTCTGCACTAAATTCACCTAAACCTATACAACAGAATAATACTACTACTCCAATTACAAAAGCAAATATACATATTGTTAATTTAAAATCCTTATTTTCCATAGTTATCCCTCTCATAAGCTAAATTTATTTGATTATTTTTACTAGATTTTATATTACTCTTATTATACAATACAACATATATTTACATCTATTTCCAAAATTGTAACCTTTATAGTTTTATATATTTAAATTTTTTAAACAAAAAATACACATCTATAAATTATAAATGTGTATTCTGTACCATTACTAATAATATATTATACTTTTTTACAAATTTCTAATTATTTATAACTATTCAAAAATAAAATTCATATAAAATAATTCTATTGTACAATTGAAACTTTAATAATGTCTCCATTTTTTCTCTCCAAGTGAACTACTTCTCCAGTTAAATCATAGTCAAATGCTTTAACTAATATTTCAGTAACTTTTTTACCATCTACTATATCATCTTTTCCATTAAATAAATCCAAAGCATTATTCTCAATCATTCTCTTTGCAAAATTTACAGGTAACTTTATATGTATTTTATCGCCTGTATGTGATAAGACTCTTATTCTTAAAAACTTTTCTAAATTGTTTCTTGGTGTTTGTTTTGATGCCATGCTATTAAATCACTCTCCTTTATTTTTTATTTAATAATAAATTTTATTCTTAAAAATATCTTTATATGTATTTATTATGAAAGTAACACTATTATTTTCTAATCTTGTTTTATATTCCTTCTTCTTTAATATATTTATTTAATAAATATCTATGATTTATAATAATTGTATATTTTGAGATTTTACTTTACAATTATTGTATCTAAATTTAACAAAATATCTTATTAGAATATTTCAATTAAAACAAAACTGGTTTATTATATAAAAAATAAATTAGTATACTTATTTTTTATATATCAGGAGGATATACTTATGAATAAAATAATCAATAACATTTTAAATACCTGCAAACAGTATACATATATTTTGCCACATAAATTGTTAAGACAGTATATAGCACACTATACAATATCTATTCCAGATACAAGTATTAAAGAAAATCTTACATTAATACCTGATGCTAGTGGATGTATGATATTTAAATTTGACAAAAAAGGTATAGAAAGCGCATTCTGGGGAGCCACAACAAAAACTACTATTGTAAAAAATGATATAGAAAATGTACTTTTTAGAGTATTCGTTGAGTTTCGCCCAGGTGGAGTATATTATTTGACAGGTCTTTCTCAAAGAGAATCTACAGATTTAAAAATTTCACTTGAAGATTTTAACACATTATTTAGCTTAGAGGTTAATTCCATTTTTGAAAGAACAAGTACTATAAAGGAATTAGTAGAACAATTAGATATGTTATTCTTATCATACTTATTGAAATCAAATATAGTAGATATGACTATACCAATTCTTGAAAATGCTAGAAAACAAAACTCTATTATGTCTGTTAAAAACATTTCACAAATTAGTTGTTATAGTGAACGACATTTAAATAGAATTTTTAATAATTCTCTTGGTATGAGTGTTAAATCATACCTTAGATTACTTCGTATAAACCTTGTATTACAAGAAATACAAAATAATAAAATACCATTTGCAACTTTAGCACAAGATATTGGTTATTACGACCAATCTCATTTTATAAATGATTTTAAATCTATTTGTGGTGTTAATCCAACAACCTATATAAAAAATTTGTCCGATTTTTACAATGAAAAGTATAAATTTTGATATACAATCATATAAAATTTATATTTAAGGAGTGACTTAAAATGATAGAATCAAGATGTGGAATTTTATGTTATGAATGTGGATACAAGGAAAAAGTCAATTGTAAAGGTTGTACAGAGATTGAGAAACCATTTTGGGGTGAACAATGTCCTGTAAAATCTTGTTGTGAAGATAAAAACCTTACACATTGTGGTCTATGTGATACATTTCCATGTGAAATGCTTAATCAATTTGCATATGACAAAGAACAAGGTGATGATGGCAAAAGAATTTCTCAGTGCAAAAAATGGGCTGTACTAGCCTTATAATATACTCTCTTGTTATAAAATAAGTTTTTGTAAGGTAAATTTTTTAAACTGTTGTAGAAATTTCTGCAACAGTTTTTATAATTAAATTTAAAGGTTATTTAATTAAATTAATAGAATAGTAATTTATTGATAAAATCTGATTACTAAAATTGGAAATATAAAATCTCAATCTCTGTATATTTAAAATATATGTTACAAAATTGAATTAAAATAGACTTAAATTTTATTTTATGTTAAAATCTTTACAGTAATAAATAATTTTATTTTAAGGAGATAATTTTATGAATAATTACTTAAAATTTGCTACATATCAACTTATAGGTTTTACATCTTCTATACCTAGGCTTATTAAAATTAAAAAGAATCCTGATAAATTTAGCTTAAAGGAAAAATTTGAATTTATGCAAAAACAAGCTAAAAAATCTTTAGATATAGTGAACATAGAGCTTAATATAATTGGTAAGGAAACACTGCCAAAAGAACCACTTCTATTTGTTGTAAATCATTCTAGTATGCTTGACAGCTTCATACTAACAGCAAGTGTAGAAAGACCAATTGGATGTGTAATTGCAGATGAACCAGTTTGGAGAAATATACCTATATTTAAAGAATGGGCAAAATTACTAAGATGTGTATATGTAAACAGAAAAAACAATCGTGAGGGTATAAAGAGTATAACCCAAGCCTCTCAAAATATACTTACAGGTCAAAGTATGGCAGTGTTTCCAGAAGGAGATTTAACATGGATTAAAGAACCAAATTCATTGGTTTCGGAGTTTAGAAGTGGAGCTTTAAAGATAGCATATAAAGCAAAATGCCCTATTGTTCCACTAGTAATAAAAAATTCAAAAGATACTTATGAAGGATACCAACCTATTGGTAAAATTAACTCTGTTCCTGTCGAAGTCGAATTTTTAGAACCAATTTATGACCATATCGAAAATCCTAGACTAAAGTCTTCTGTACTAGGTGAAAATATAAAAAATAAGATGATAAATACAATAGAAAATTTTAGAAAATCAAATAAAACATTTAAAGAATTTTAATATTAAAATTTATTGACTAAAAAAAATTTTAATGTTAGAATTTTTTTTAAGAGGTGATTAAGGTGGCAAAAAATACAAAGCAAACAACGGTTCATATTGATGAGACTCTACTTAAGGAAGTTAAGAGAATAGGAATTAATGAAAATAAAAGTATATCTCAGATAATAAACGAATCAATAATAGATTATATATTAGTATACAGAGAAAACGAAGATAAAGAAAAAAATGAACATGATAAGAATCTAAATGAAACAATAAATGAATTTAAAAAAGAAGAAGAAAAAAGAATGCAAGCAAAAAGTGCTGCTAGAGCTATAGCAGAAGCAAAAAAACGAGTTCTTTACTAAGAAAAACAAAAATCGGTACAAATTAAGCACCGATTTTTTTATATTAAAAAAATTACATATGAAGAAGTTTTGAAAGAATTATAAAAGATGCAAATTCCAGTTTGTACTACATAGAAAAATGTGAATATTTAGAGGTGAAATTATTATATGAAAAGTTATATCGCATTATTAAGAGGTATCAATATAAGTGGTAAGAACAAGATAATTATGTCTGAATTAAAAGCAAGCTTTGTAGAACTTGGTTATTCAGAAGTTTCTACATACCTTAATAGTGGTAATGTTGTCTTTTTAAGTGATGTAGATGACAGCAAGGTTATCTCAAATACAATAAGATTAATGATAAAAAAACAGTTTGAATTGGAAATACCAGTTTTTATTATTTCACAAGAAGAGTTAAAAGATATACTAAATAATGCTCCTAATTGGTGGGGAGATAACAACAAAGAAATATATGATAATCTTATTTTTATGTTTCCTGACTTATCTTATGACGAGTTTTATGATGAGGTTGGAAATCCTAAAGAAGAGTATGAAAAAGTATATCATTATAAAAATGCTATCTTTTGGTCTTTTAGTCGTAAAGATTATAAAAAGACAAATTGGTGGTCAAAGACTGCCAGTTCAAATGTAAGTGATAAGATTACAATTCGTACAGCAAATACGGTAAGAAAAATAGTTGGAATGCGATAAAAGATAACAAACAGCCGATAAACCTCAAAAAATAGGTATATATCGGCTGTTCGGAAACTTATAAGAATATAGTCAAAAGTTATGCTGTTTTTATTGATAAAATAAGTTTAAAAATGAGTCCAGAAATATTTATATAATTCTGGAAATACTTATATTTATTCTTTAAATTAAATCACCAACAACTTTTACTTTTATAAGAAGTGCATTACCAGGAAGGTATGCAAGTGGAACATCTTCTATATTTAATACTTCTATAGTATCTTCTTTAGCACCAGCTTTTAGAGCTTTATTTACAGCCTCTTTTTTTGCATCTTCTATGGCATCTTCTCTCGACATTTTATCTAAACTGTATACTTTTTCTACATCTCCACTTATTTGTCCTAAAGCTGCACCAATAGCATTTGCAGCAGTATAATGAGGAGGTCTTATAACATTGCTTATGCCTTTTAGTTTTTCAGGAACAATTATACTTCCTCCACCAGTTAAAACCAATTCAACATCATCTTGACTAGTCTTCATTTGGTCTACAGCATCTTCTAATTTTAAAATAACCTTCTTATATACCTCATTACAATACTCTTTATCTAAGTTTTCAACATTGCTTTTTCTATCTTCAAACGCCATATCTAATTTTGTAACAACATCTGATAAAGTTAGAGTGTCTCCACCAAATATTATTGCATCTTCAGTTATTCTATATCCCACACTTTCAGGACCTATCTTTATATTATCTTTTTCGCCTTTTACACATGTACCACCAGCAAGACCAATAGTTAAAACATCTGGCATTCTAAAGTTTGTATGTACTCCTCCAATTGTAACTGGAATAGATGATTCTCTAGGGAATCCATTATATAGTACACCCAAGTCGCTTGTAGTTCCACCAACATCTAATACTATTGCATTTTTTACTTTTGATAAGAAGGAAGCTCCTCTTATAGAATTTGTTATTCCACATCCAATTGTAAAAATTGGGTATTTCATTGTATACTCTAAATTCATTAATGTTCCATCATTTTGACTGAAATATATTTGAGCATCTATACCTAAGTCTTTAAGTGCTTTTTCAAATCCTAAAGATACAGCTTTACCTACTTGAGACAATGCAGAATTTAAAATAGCTCCATTTTCTCTTTCTAATATACCTATATTACCTATTTCATTTGATAAAGATATAGGAATATCCCCTAAAATTTCTCTAACCCATTTTGCAACTTCTTCTTCTTGTTGTTTATTTACTGGAGCAAATACTCCACTTATTGCAACACTTTCCACTTTACCTTTTATTCTATTGCAAAACTCTACAACTTCATCTTTACAAAGTTTATTTATCTTTCTACCCTGAACCTCCCATGACTAAAGTCACAGGGTTCCTGCTTCACAGAATTTTGCATACTAAAATATGTCTTACTAATTCTCCACAGGCTATCCCAGTAGTTCCTACGGTTCTTACATAAGTTATTTATTTTGAATTGTTATTAGTCTTAATCCTTCTTTTAATATATTTATACTTGCATTTATATCTCTATCGTGAGTTTCATTACAACTAGGACAAATCCATTCTCTTATATTTAAGTCCTTCACTTCCTCGTTTTTATACCCACATTTATTGCATATTTGTGAACTTGCAAAGAATTTACCTACCTTTACAATTTGTCTACCATACCAATTAGCCTTGTATTCTAATTGACGAATAAATTCTGACCATGATACATCTGAAATTAAGCGAGATAGTTTACGATTTCTAATCATATTCTTTACTTGTAAATCTTCTATGCAAATAATATCATTCTCTTTTATTAATTTAGTAGATAGTTTTTGTAGAAAATCATTTCTTTGATTAGCTATATGTTCTTGAAATCTTGCAACTTTTAATCTTGCTTTATTTCTATTTAAACTACCGATTGTTTTTCTCGATAATTCTCTTTGTAATTTAGCAAGTTTGTTTAATGACTTCTTAAGATACTTAGGATTTTCTATAAATTCTCCACAACTTGAGATACAAAATTCTTTAATTCCTAAATCTAAACCTATCTGATTATTAGTATTTTCAAATGCTTCAATATCTACCACTTGGCTCTTTAGATATAGTAGCATTAAGTATTCTCCCTTTAGGTACTTGTTTATCCCTTACCTTAACCATACCAAGTTTAGGTAGTTTTATATGTTGACCACAATACATAATGTTTCCATTTGTAAAGTTAGTTTTATATGAAAATCTATTAATTTTCTTTGATTTAAATTTAGGAAATCCTGCTTTTTCTTTAAAGAATTTTTTATATGCATTATCTAAATCTTTTAAGGCGTTTTGTAGTGAAAATTTGTCAGGTTCTTTAAGCCATTTTAATTCTTTTTTTAAATTGGTCAAATCAGAACTACACTGTTTATAAGTAAAAGTTTCTTTATTGTTTTTATAAACATCTATTCTTTTAGCAAGATACTTATTATATACAAATCTACAACATCCAAAAGTTTTGTTAATTAACTCTTGTTGCTTTTTATTTGGATACAGTCTAAACTTATAAGCTTTTTTCACTGCTATCACCTCACTTTAATTGTTTTTTGATACACTTTTTAATGATTTTAATATATTATATAATGCTGTGGTGAACAATTTATTAACCACCTATCATAATATTAACAAATGTAATTATTTAAAACAATTATTTAGAAGGTTTTATATTTAATTTTAAATAACATATTTAAGAACCGTAAGTCTTAACTTTTATCATTTTTGAGGTTGTCGTTCACATAAGCTCGCTACTACCTATGCAGTTCTCTTATGAACTTCTTACACTTTCATGTAAGCACAGACTATATCTTATCCTTCGGCATTATCCGTTAAGGTCTACCCACTTCCACTACCAATAGCTTGTAGTGTACTTCCCTCAAGAGGAATAGTCGTTGAAGTTTCTCCTATTCGGAGCTTACCTGCTGATTGCCCATTTTAAAGTACTTAGGGTTTAACCTTATACCATCTAACCAATTTTTTCTACTTTCGTAACTTTCACACTTAGGTTTATTTCATCCTTATGTTTTAGTTTGGTTAGCTTTAGGGGTTTCCAGCAATTCAAGTAGTATTGGATAGGTTCTATCCTATCTCTACATATAGGTTTCCCTATATGCTGACTATTTTAGCTACTAACTCATGACTAAAGTCACGAGTGTGCGTAGCTATTTTTTAATCAAACTCATATCCACCAGATACCAATATTGAATCTAATTCTATTTTTTCTCTTAAGTCTTCTGGCCAATCTATAAATGGAAGAATGGCAGTAGTGGCTGGCTTTCCTATTCTTATCATAGCCACATTATTAAGTCTTTTTCTTTCTACAATAGCATTTGTACAATGAGTTGTACCAAGCATAGCATATTTTATTAATGAATGGTCAATCTTACTTTCATCTATAACTTTTTTTAAGGCATTGTAAACACCAGTTTCAACATCTTTTGTAGTTGCCACCTTAACTGAATGAATTACTTTTAATTCCCCATCCAGTATACAAGCATCTGTATTTGTTCCTCCAACGTCAATTCCTACACGATACATCAAAATTTCCTCCTAAACTTTTATTTTCCTTGTAATTCTTCTACTGTTTTATATTCCACATCATATCCAAAGTATCCAGGTCCAACTGTCTCAATTCCTTTTTCTGTTCTCCACTTTTCATTACAAGGAAAAGCTACTACCATAACACGAGAGCCATATTTTATTCTCTCTGTAGTTATTGGAAATCCAGTTTCTAAATCTAATACTGCTATTAAATCTGGTGTAATACAAAGTGGTGTATCACCTTTTTTGGCAATTAAATTCTCATTTTGGAATAATATAGAATACTCTCCATCATACTCATTAATCCCAGCAAAAAAGGCATGTCCTCTAGTAAATCCACCTTTCAACTCTCTCTTAATATCAATTACTTTTCCTTCAAATAACTTGTATCCACGCAATTCTTTTAGTATATTCTCAACAGCACCTTTTGAATCAGATTTATTTTCAAGTAAAAACCCTCCTATAGTTTCAGCTATTGTAAGAGTATTACCTATAGCAGCTTTTTTAACTTGAGCTCCACTTAAATTATAGTCACTAATAGAAGAACTTCCTCCCATTTCTACAGTTAAAGTTCTAGCTAATCTTTCTGACCAAATTCCATCCACAGGATAAAGGATGGCAGAATTACCTTTTTCATCAGACATTACGGCAGGAGATGCCTCATATCCTTCAAGATAAAAAGTTACCATTTGAGCTTCAGGGAAAGCTCTACCCATAGAATCTGCATCTAAGATAGGAAGTCCTTTTTTAGCAGCAACTGCTATAGGCATAAGTGAGTTTATCCCTCCTATTTCTATAGGAATTATAACATCCACTTTTCTATTTAATAATTTCTCCATTATTTCTAAAGGGGTAGTTAACTCAACTTCTGAAAGTAATTTTTCTATTGTAATTACAGGAGAACCCATACCAGATACTGGAACTACCAAAGCATCATCATCAAGTTCATCTAAACTTATTACTTTTACAGGACCATACTTTTTAATGGCTTGTTTTGCAACCAATTTACCTACATATGGGTCACCTCCACCTCCAGTTCCAAGCACTGCTGCACCAACTGCTATTTTATCTACACTTTCTTCTGTTAAAAATCTCATGTTACTTTCTCCTCATATTTCTAATTTATTTTATACTTTATAAACAAATTTCTTTATACTGCTTTGTCTATTTCTTGCTTATTTTTTGTTGAACAAAGCACTTTTCCAATAATAGATTGTACTACAAACCCTGCTATAAAACCATCTAAAGGTGCTATAGTAGTAAGAGTTATAAATCCATATGTTGAAAGGTAAGTTATTAATATACCAATTATCCAAGACACTATTGAACGTTTAACTATTGGTTTATATAATACTCCTTTATCAAAGCCTTTAAGTTCTTGCTTTACTATGTAATATTCTGCTGTATATACACCACCAACAGGTGCAATTACAATTCCAAGTAAATTTAAAAATCCTATAAAACCTTCATATATTCCAAATACAGCCAATAATGTTGCTATAATACCAAGGACTATAGTTAATACTTTCTCAGGAGCCTTCTTAAGTACAAGAGCTATACTTAATGATGCTGAATATACATTACTTGTATTTGTAGTCCATTGTGCTAATGTAAGTACTATTATACCTGGTATAGCAATTCCTAATGTAATAAAAATTCTCATAATATCTGAAGTTCCCATACATTTTACTAATACTATCGAAACTATTATCATAAAAGCATTTCCAAATTGTATTCCCAAAAAGCTTGAAAGAGCACAGTCTCTTCTACTTTTAGCCCAACGACTTATATCAGGAGATACAATTGCACCAACTATTATTATACTCATTGACAGAGAAACTCCACCTGCAAATGTCATAGTAGATTTCATATTATCATCAACTGAAATTCCATTTGCTCTAAAAGCTAAGAATATAGTTAGCATCATAAGAACTAATAAAAATGGTACTGAATACACACTCAACTTCTCCATTGCCTTATATCCATAAATTGCAGTACTCATCATCAAGAGACCACCTATTAGGCTTAAAATCTGCATACTTACATCTAAATTAAATATATCTTTTATTATTATCTGTGCATTTTGAGCAAAGAAACCTACTTGAACTCCAAACCAACCTAATAGAGAAACCCCTATAACTAGAGAAAATATTTTTGCTCCAGCTTCTCCAAATACATACTTTGTTATCATAGATGTAGATAAACTTGTAGATGAACCAACCAAAGAGCATGTAGTATACAAAATTGCAGAAAAAAATGAACCAACAATTACTGACAATATTGCTTGTTTCATTGGCATACTCTGTGCCAACTCAGCGCCTAAAATAACAGATGATAAATCCACACCTATTGCTACTAAAACTGAAAACATAGCTACCCAACCACGTTTTTGATTCTCTGGAATCTGTTCCAGAGCATAGTTAATTTTTTCTTCTTCCATTTTCATCCCTCCATTTAAATCGTAAAACTACTGACCTTAGCATATTTTACAATTTTCTAATTTATAAATTTATTAACTATCATATTTTTATAATTTTCATTTAATATATAGTTTTAAATTTTCTGAAATAAGTTTATAATAAAAAACGCCTCTTGGAAAAATCCAAGAGACGAATATAAATCCGTGTTACCACTCTTATTAGTAAAAATTAATTTTACTCACTCATTTTCTTAAGGCGAATTAAACCACTATTCTAACATAATTACAATAGTATTCTCCAAAGTCCTTTTCACATAAATTCCAATATTAGTTCTCAGCCAAATCTAACTCTCTGTAAAATTCCTTTATGCTACTTTCTTCTTCTACGAATATATAATATTGATTTGTAGTTAATTTATGATTTATATCATAATATATATGCAATATTTTGTCAACTTAAAAAGTCAATTACTTGCATTTTTTAATTTTATATGTAAATTTTCATACTATTACTATATTTATATAATGTATTTTTTTAAATTTCATCAAAATATATTTTTTTTATACTTTATTATCTATAAATTTACAGTATAAATAATATATATTTAAACAATTGATTTTATATAAAATATAATTTAATACATATAAATAAAATATTATATTTTAAAATTCAAAAACAAAAAGCTATGATTTTACATTCATAGCTTTATATAACCAATATTCCAATTTATAACTAAAATATTTTATTAAAATTAATTCTCTCTTAAAATATATATTTAAATCTTAATAGTATTTACTTATAATTATATTTTAATAGTCACTTCATTAGATTACATCTATTGAATCATTCACATTTATAATTCCTTCTTTTAGAACCTTTACAAAAATTCCTTCTCGTGGCATCACACAGTCACCTGTCAATTTCTTAATTTCACATCCATTGTGACATTTTTTCCCTATTTGAGTTACTTCAACTTCACATTGCCCTATTCTTAACTTTGTACCAACAGGCAGGGAAAAAACTTCTATCCCTTCTGTAGTTACATTTTCAGCAAAATCTCCATATTTTAATTGGTCAAAGCCTTTCATTTTCATTTTATCTATGCTTTCTTTTCCAAGTAAGCTTATCTGACGATGCCAGTTTCCTGCATGTGCATCTCCAACTATCCCATGATTTATTTTTAGCTCTGCACATTGTACAGGAACTTTAATTACACCTTTTTTCTCACTTATATTTATTGACACTACCTTCGCCATATTTCCTCCAAATTTTAACCCAATATATTATTAATTTACTCGAACTTAAAATCTCCTGATTTTCCACCAGTCTTCTCTACAAGATGGATATTACTTATAACCATTTTTTTATCAACTGCTTTACACATATCATAAATTGTAAGTGCTGCTAAAGAACATGCATTTAAAGCTTCCATTTCTACTCCAGTTTTCCCAAGAGATTTACAGGTTGCGTATATCTTAATAGCAGACATAGAATCATCTACATCAAATTCTAAATCACATCCAACTAATTTAATCTGATGGCACATTGGTATGTTTGAAGATGTATTTTTAGCTCCCATTATACCTGCAACTTGAGCTACAGACAATACGTCTCCTTTTTTTATCTGACCATTTTTTACTTTTTCTAATGCTTCCTTACTAAGAGTAATTGTAGCTGTAGCTACGGCCGTTCTTTTAGTATCATCTTTTTCACTTATGTCCACCATCTTGGCATACCCTTTTTCATTTATATGTGTTAACATTACTTATCCTCCAATTTCATACATACGCCTATTTGTATCACTACATTTATTTTCTAGTAAATGATGTTTTTCTGGTTTTTGTTTTATTATATCTTTCATAGATTCTCTAAATAACAATGGTTTATGTAAAAATGGTTTTATATCTATTTCTTCTTTTGAATGTAGACATAATTTTATTGCACCACTAGAAGTAAGTCTAATACGATTACAAGTGTTACAAAATGAACAGCTTAATGGAGTTATAATTCCTATTCTTCCTTTAGCTCCTTTAAACATATAATATTCTGCTGTACTTTTTTCATCATTTTTGACTTTATATAAACCATATATTTTTTCAATCATTTCTTTTACATTAAAATAACCCTTCTTATAAACTCTATTAGCCTCACCTAATGGCATAAGCTCTATAAATCTTACATCAATTGGTGATTTAACTGTTAAAAACATAAAATCTTTAAGCTCATCATCATTAAACCCACTTATAGCAACGCAATTTAACTTTACTTTTATACCTAAGTTTAAACAAGATTCAATCGATTTTAAGACATCTTTTAAGTTTCCTCCTCTTGTTACGGATTTATACTTATATTCCTTCAAAGAATCTAAACTTATATTAACTTTATTTAAGCCACATTTTTCAAGCTCAAAGATTCTATCAGAAAGCCCAATAGCATTAGTGGTCATTCCTATGTTATTTATTCCACATTCTTCTTTTGTAAATTTTATAAGCTCATTTAATTTAGGATATAAAAGAGGTTCTCCTCCAGTAAATCTAATTTTTGTTATACCTTGTTCAGCCATAGCCTTTATAATAAACTTGTAGTCTTCAAAGCTTAGATTTTCATTTATATAATTTTTATCAAATTTTACATCTGGTGGCATACAATAGACACACCTTAAATTACACTTATCTGTAAGTGAAATACGAAGGTAGTCTATTTTTCTTCCATACTTATCAATCATACTTTATCTACCTCTTTGTCTATTTTTTATCTATCTAGATTATATACTATTCACTTTTTTTAGTGGCACATTCTGTAGCTTCTCCTCTTAAAACTTCTATGCCATGGTCTAAAACATCAATTATAAAACTTAGATTTTCAACTGCACCTTTAGGACTTCCAGGTAAATTTATTATTATAGAATTATTTCTTATTCCACTCACACCCCTACTTAGTATGGCCTTTTTAGTAATTTCTGTGGATTTCATTCTCATATATTCGCTCAGACCTGGTATTTCTTTTTCCAACACTTCCTTAGTTGCTTCTGGGGTTATATCTCTTTTTGAAAAACCAGTACCTCCATTTGTAAGAATTAAATCTATTTTATTACTATTACAAAGTCTTATAATATTTTCCTTTAGCATTTCCTTATCATCTTTTATAAGTACATATTCAGTAACTTTATAAGCTCCTGTATTTTCAACAAATTCAGTTAACTTTTTTCCTGTTATATCTTCTCTTTTTCCTTCATATCCTTTATCACTAAGTGTTATAATTGCAACATTAAACATATGTTCTCACCCCTCTATACATCGATTAAGTCCTATAAATAAAAATCTCTTTTAATAAAACCTATTTTCTTTTATTCTCTTTTCTATCAGCAATATAACATATTATATTTATTTTTTATTTATATCACCTATAATACATACATTTTTTATTATTCCAACGTTCTCAAAATGAAGATATTACTTCAAAACTGTATTAAATATAAAACTAATTATACATGTCACATACATAATGAATGTAAGTACTTTTAATTTCTATAATTATTATAACATTGTCCATATTTTTCTCTACAAATAAAATTTTTAAAGTCTATACCATACATTATATAATATAATTTTACTTATTTATATAATATCACCCTAATTTTATTGTCATAATAGTTAAAATTTCTTCTCAAATTAGTTTTTTCAAATAAAAAAAGGCATCCATAAAATTTTTAAAAGATGCCTCTTTTTAACTATTTATATTTTATTTTTCAAGAATACTATTATCATCTTCTAAAACAACTGCTGTTCCATAAGCAAGCATTTCTGCTGCTCCTTGCATAACTGAAGCTGAAGACAGTCTAAATGCTATTACTGCGTTTGCACCTTTAGCTTTTGCATCTTCAACCATTCTACCTATGGCAATTTGTCTTGCTTCAGTGAGCATTTCATTATATCCAGTAAGTTCTCCTCCAACAAGATTCTTAAAACTTGCTCCTATATCTTTTCCAACATGTTTTGCTCTTATTGTACTTCCTCTCACTAATCCTAAAACCTTTGATATCTTTTTACCTTCTACTTTTTCTGTAGTTACTATTAACATAATATATCAACTCCTTAGTATCCTATTTAATACATTATATCATGTAACTCACAATTTTTTTAACAAATATTGTAATTTAATGTTTCATTAACCAATCTGTACTTTTATTAACCAATCTATACTATAAAATAATATGTTTTATTAACTAATTATATTTTTATTATTAAGAAATATAATTTTATCTAGTCAACTCATCATATAAACTTAAATTATATTCTATATTTAATTTTAAATCTTTAGTCTTTTTAATCATCATTTCACTAAAGCTTCCTTTTTCAAACCACATATTTTGTATATCCAAAAGCTCTACTTCTTCTAAAATCACATCCATCTTAGATTGTTTATCAATAATAGCTACAACATCAATATTGTGTGGAACATCTTTTAAACATTCATACACATCTATTCCTTCAATAGGTTTTTTCTCTTCATCTATAGCAACAACTTTGTACATATTCCTTTTAAGTTCATCTAATATTTTATATGCTTTACTTTCTTTATCGCTATTATTTAATATTACTGCCCAAGAATCGCATTTAAGTAAATTCATAAACTCTCCTCCATATAAATCCTACTCTATTTTACAACCATAGCTAATTAAACTTTAGTTAATTTTTCATACTCATCAACAGTGTTTACATTTAAAAATAAATCTTCTTCATCAAAGTATATATAACTTTTATCTATTTTATCTATAAAGCTTCTGAGCTTTAAATCATTTTCCCTTATACATAAAGATACTTTATTTATTATACTCTTTTTATATCCAGAACACAATGGTTGTAACTTTCCATTTGTCACTGAAATCACACTTTTATCATTCATTTTATTAGCTATTCTTTCGACTATTTGATTATTTAGATATGGCATATCACATGCAATTGTAACTATATCATACTTTGCATATTCAAGAGCAGTATATATTCCTCCAATTGGACCAACATCTTTTACTATATCATTATAAACTTTAATATCGTATTTAGAATATAATTCTTCATTATTAGATATTATTATCAACTCATCAAAGTTTTTAAATGCTTCTATTGCAATTTCAATAAAAAGCTTATCATGTAACTCTAAAAAGGCTTTATCTCTACCCATTCTAGAATTTCTTCCCCCTGCCAAAATTACACCTGTTTTCTCTATACAAATCGCCTCCTCCAAAATAATTTTACTTAATTCATATATATTTGAAAAATGGCGCATTAGCGCCACTTCAGCATTAACCTATTATTCAAAGATTTGAATAATCTTTTCTTTAAATGTATTCATAAGCTTTTCTTTTTCTTCTAAGTATTCACCATAACACTCATATTCTCTACATATACAATTTATGATTTCACTTGATGTAAAGTTTATTTTTTCAAGATTATAGTTATATAAAATTTCAACACTATCAATCTCACTTATACTATTAAATATACAATCATATATATCTTCAATTATAAGTTTGCTATCTTCTTCAAATTGGCATAATAATTGCTCCCTATTTTCTTCTAGTAGCACATTTTCTTTTATAAACTCTACAAAGTTTTCAAAGTCTTTGGTATTGTTATATGGCTCTATTTCAAATAATATTCTAAAAAATAGGTTCCATGGAAATTCTGTGTTTAATCTACTTCTAAAATGATTTCCTAGGTCTTTACAAAACTTATCATCAAATGTTGGTTCTCTTTCAAATTCTATTTGCTCATTAAAATCTATATCCTTGTTTACAATTTCATTTAATCTTGCAAACTCATCAAGCATAAAATTACCTAAAACTTCATCACTTATATCTTGTTTATTAAAAGAATAGTTCAATATAGTCTCACATGGTTTTTTAAAATCTACAACAAAACCTATACTTTTATTCATCTTTTCAGAAAAAGCGTCATAGACTAATTTCGCAAATAATTTTTCAATTTCTTTTTTACTTACTTTCATATTAAAAGACTTCCCTGAATGAAAGTTTTTATAAATACTTAAAAGCTGATTATCTATCATAGTAAGATTATTCTTTATAGAGTCCATCATATCCTTTATAAATTTATCAGCAAGTAAATATGTATTGTTTTTATAAATTATTTTATGTTCTATTTCACTCCAAAACACATTTACAAGAGATTTAATTTGAAGTTCAAATTTTACTTCTCTATCTAAATACGCAAAAACTCCATCTATTTTATATATTTCAAATCCATTTTTTTGTTTATTGGGTTGCCTCTCAGATAGTTTTAATTTAATATTCTTATTCTCTTTATTATAATAGTTTATTTTGTCATCTGTTTTATTAAAATATCTTCTCAAAAGTCTATATATTTTGTTTTCATCCTCAATAAATCTACACTCAATTCTTAGGCCTATTAAGTCAGAAACATTATGAATAAGATTACTTGCTTCTCCATATTTTTTTAAATATCTATTTCTAATTATCTTTTCTCTTAAACTTGATTCTGATTTTATTCTAGAGGTTACATTTATATATTCTTGATTCTTTTCATCCAAGATATTTTCAAAATACTCTTCTATTTCATCTGATATAGTTTCTAATGTTGGTGACATTGTCCTCAACATATCAATAGACTCTTCAATAAAATCAAATTCTTTTAATCCCATAAATTTTTACACTCCTAATATTTAATAACTGTTAATTATTTCAGTCCTTTATATTTGATTACACTATTATTTTAACATTTTTTCCTATCATAAGTAAGTATTCTCCAAAAACCTTCATATATATTTCAAATTAACATTAATTTATTTAGTTTTTTACTTTTAATTTTAATTTTTTTACCAACTTTACATATGAAATGAGAGTTATTAAACTAAATGAGTAATTTTAAGGAATGAGTAAGAAAATATACATTTATTGTAAACTTTTGTCATTTACTATATAAAAATTATTTTTTGCATTGTTATATGAAATATAAAAAATGATAAATCAATGCTTAATTAAATGAAAATATAACAATTAAAACAATGTCTATGTAGATATTAATTCAAAATACAAGTAAATACATTTATTTTTAAATACAAAAAACAAATTACCACTAATTAAATTAGTGGCAATTTATTGAAAACATATTATCATTTTATACCATTACTAAATATCTTAAATAAAACTACACTTAATTAAAACCCTATATAAATACCTATTGTTAAAAAGACTAGAGATACAGCTGTCAAAATCAACAAGATAGGCATTATAAATCTTACCCATTTTGAAAATGGAATATGGGCTACTGCAAGTGCTCCCATCAGTACTCCTGAAGTTGGAGTTATAAAGTTTGTAAGACCCACACCAAATTGATAAGCGGTTACTATCACTTGAGCCGATATATTAACCAAATCACCAAGAGGAGCAAGTACAGGTACTGTAAGTGAAGCAAGACCTGAAGATGATGGAATTAAAAATGCCAATGCAGCTTCCAAGAAAAATGATAAATATACAAATATAACCTTTGGAAGCCCACCTAGAAAGGCTGCTGCGGAATTTAATATAGTATCTATTATAAATCCATTTTGAGCAATTATTACGATTCCACGAGCCAAAGCTATAGCAAGAGCTGCAGATGCTAAATCTTTTGCTCCATCTATAAAACTTTCTGAGATTTCAATTTGAGATAATCTACCAACCAATCCAGAAAGCACACCTATTGCAGCAAAACACATTGATATTTCTGGAATGTACCATCCCTGACTTAAAACACCCCAAATCATTATTGCCATCCCTATTCCAAATATAGCAAGAACAGATACTTCTTTAAAAGTAAATTCTTTTATTTCTGTTGAAGTTTGATTAAGTATTGATTTATTATTTTTATCTATTTCATATACTATTGAACTTTCAGGATTTTCCTTTACCTTCTTAGCATAGTACATAACAAATGCTATACTTATTAGTATATATGCTATAAAAATAACTACTCTGTAAGTTACTCCTGAACCAGGAGCAAGTTGAGCTAGTGCCTGTGCAATACCAACTGAAAATGGATTTATTGTTGAAGCGGCTGCTCCTGCTGCTGCTCCTATAAATACAATTGCTATTGCTGTTAGAGAATCATATCCCAAGGATGTCATGAGTGGAACAAATATCATATAAAATGGTAATGTCTCTTCTGCCATCCCAAATGTTGTACCTCCAAGTCCAAATAAAATCATTGATATTGGAATTATAAGAAGTTCTTTTCCCTTAAACTTAGAGATAACCGAAGCTATTCCTGCTTCTATAGCTCCAGTCCTATTTACAATACCAAAAGCACCTCCAACTATTAAAACAAAACCTACAACTTCAGCTGAATCGATAAAGCCTTCTATTGGTGCTTTAAAAACATCTGCAAATCCTTGAGGATTACTTTCTACACTTTGATAAGTCCCTGGTACAACTACCATTCTACCTTCTACATCTTCTCTACTAAATTCACCACTTGGTACTATCCAAGTCAATATTGCCATCAAGACTATTAGTAAAAATATTATTGTAAAAGTGTGTGGTATAATAAATCGTTTCTTTTTACTGTCAGTCATTATAATGTCCTCCATACTTTACTAAATTTTAAATCTTTCTAGGATATTGTTTAATCTCTCTGACTAAAGTTTTCCCTTTTTACAATTTTTTATTAGCAAAGATATAAAATAAAAAAGCTACCTTTTAAAATTTAAAAGATAACTTTTTTATTTTTATTTAAGTTAAAAATTCAATATACTATATTTACTAATTCAACTTTTCATTATAATTTGATATGGTTTTTTTAATATCTTTAGACCTCATTATAGTTGACATTATAGCAAAATCATCACAGTATTTTAATGTTTCCTTGACATTAGATGGTAAAATTCCCCCAAGTGCAATTATTTTAATATCAGTAATCTTTTTAGCTTCTTTTAAAAGCTCAATTCCTTTTGGATTTAATCCTTCTTTACATTTAGTTTCATATATATGTGATAATGTTATGTAATCTATTTTTATATTTTGATTTCTTATTAATTTTTCTAAATAATCTACTTCCTCTACTTTATGTAAAGATAATCCTAGTATTTTATTTTCATTAAAATTATACTTATTTTCAATTAAATTCAAGAATAATTTAAAAGGAAGATGGATACCTTGACAATCCACTTTTTCAAAAAATTCAATGTTACTATTTATTATAAAATTAACCTTGAATTTATTTCTAAACTCTTTTTGATTTATATTAGTTTTCAAACTTTCATCTGATATTTGCTCTTGAAAATCTATACAATTGATTTTAGTTTTTATTTTCATATATAATTTTCTTAGCTCTTGATATTCTAAATCCTTTTCTCTTATTATTATATTTTCTACACCACTCAATATAGACTCTTTAATAACTTCTAAATATCGTTCCTCACTACATAATTTTCTGTTTGTTATCAGATACATTTAAAATCTTTCCCAATCTTTAAACACATGCTGATAACCAATTGAGTTTAGCATTTTCTCCACATCTTTAACAGTACTTTCATCATTTATCTTAAATTGAGCAGTATCATGTTCATCTTGAGAATGACCTCCTACATCAGTAGATACACCTGCACTCAATTTAGTTACTCCTAAAGGTATTATATGACTTCTCATTTCTAAATTTTCTCTAGTGGATATGTTTATAGCTGCATGAGGGTCAAATAATCTCATACATACCATAGCTTGAACTAAATCAGTATCACTTATATCTACCAATTCCTCAAAACACCCTTTAAAAGGTCTCATTCTTGGTGTTGAATATGAAAGCTCAATATGAGGATATTTCGTTTTTAAGTATTTCCCATGCAATATTGTAAAAAAAGTTTCTTTTCTAAAATCATTTAGCCCTAAAAGTGCACCTATTGATAAAGTCCTCATACCTGCTTTTGCCCCTCTTTCAGGAGCATCTAGTCTAAATTTATAATTTGATTTTGGGCCTTTTATATGTACTCTCTTATATATTTCCTCGTCATAAGTTTCTTGATATACTGTTAATCCTTCAACACCTTTATCTACAATGTACTTATATTCTTCTACTTCCATTGGATAAACTTCTATACCTATAGAGGGAAATTTCTCTCTTAATATTTCTATAGCCTCACCTATATATTCTACACTTGAGTGAAAACTACTTTCTCCAGTCAAAACAAGTAGATGTTTGAAACCTTCTTTTGAAATTGCTTCTCCCTCTTCTCTAATTTCATCCATAGTTAATTTTTTTCTTTTTATTCCACTCTTTATATTATAGCTACAATAAACACATTGATTAACACAATAATTTGCTATATACATTGGTGTATATAAACATACTGTTTTACCAAAGTATTGAACACTTAATTTATGTGCTTTTTGTGCCATATCTTCTAAATGTTTTACTGCAGTTTTAGAAAGCAAATTTAATATATCAAAATCTTCAAGCTTGTCTTTTGATAAACTTCTTAAAACATCATTATCAGTAACATTATTTAAATATCCATCAAAATCAAAATCCCTATATTTTTCTATTACATCATAAAAACTCATCACCAATCACCACTTTCTATAAATTGCCTAAAAAACCTGTTAAAGGAGAAGATGCATTTGCAAATTCTGACACATTTCCTGTTTTTGCAATATATGCTTCTCTTCCACCTTCTACAGCTAATTTAAATGCTCTAGCCATTTGTACAGGGTCTCCTGCTGAAGCTATAGCAGTGTTGACAAGTACTGCATCAGCTCCCATTTCCATAGCCTCCATAGCTTGAGATGGTTTTCCAATACCTGCATCTACTATTATTGGTATATCCAACTCATCTATCATTATTCTTATCATTTCTTTCATTTGAAGACCTCTATTTGAACCAATTGGAGCTCCAAGTGGCATAACTGCCGCTGCATTAGCTTCTATAAGTCTTCTTCCAGCATAAAGGTCTGGTGTCATATATGGAAGAACTATAAACCCCTCATCAGCAAGTATCTTTGTAGCTTTTATAGTTTCTTCATTATCAGGAAGTAAATATCTAGTATCTGATATTACTTCTATTTTTATAAAATCTCCACATCCCATTTTTCTAGATATTCTAGCTATTCTTACAGCTTCTTCTGCATTAGTAGCTCCTGATGTATTTGGAAGTATTGTCATCTCTTTTGGAATATACGTTAATATGTTTTCTTGTTTATTGTCTAAATCCACTCTTCTAAGTGCCATTGTTATTATTTCACTTCCACTTTCTTTTATTACCTCAGGCAATATATTATTTGAACCATATTTACCTGTTCCAACCAATAATCTGCTATTAAATTCATGTCCACCAAGTATCAATTTATCCATATTATTTCCCTCCACGTTAAATTTTTTTAATATTCAATCTTTTTTATATCTAATTTTAATATTTACATATCTATAAGTATTTGCGTTGCCAAATTTGCCATATGATTTGCGCAGATGGCAACCCTTGGAGCCATAAGCCCTTCACCAAATTTAGCTTCATTCACAAAATCCCCACATATATAAAACCTGTCTTTTATCTTCTTAGTAGTTATTATATTTGAATCATAGTAACCTGCCATACCAGATGATGCTATTAAATATTTATCTTTTAAATTTATTAATACATAATTACATACCTGTGCTTTACATGAAGCATCATCAAAGGCCTCAATTATTAAATCTGAATCCTTAATAGTATCCATATTGTTCTTGTTTAAAAAAATATCTCGTTTATTTAATTTTATAAATGGATTTATTTTTTTTATATTTTCTATCATGGCATCAGTTTTTAGTTTTCCTATATCATCTATAAAATACTGCTGTCTATTTAAATTAGATGGTTCTACAACATCATAATCTATAAGTAAAAGTTCTCCCACTCCTATTCTAGCTAAAGAGATAGCTATATTGGAACCAAGTCCCCCCAATCCCAATATAGCAACTTTCCCTTTTTTTAATTTATTATGTATATTTGGAGTATGTCTAGCAATCAACAAGCTTTCCAATTCATCAAGTGATGGCTTAACTCCTTTTTGTATAAGTGTTAATTTATCATTTTCACAAAGGGGCATATCTGTTTTAATTGGATATCCATTTAACACCAATACATCACATTTATTGTTATAGCTATCTCTAACTTTATAAGCAGTTATATTTTCCTCAACATCTGTTAATAATTCATTTACAAATATTTTTATTTTAACCACCTCCAATAAAGCTAATAAGCTCTACAATGTCCTCGTCTTTTAATACATATGTATTGTAGTTAGATTCTTCAATTATCTCTAAATTCACTTCAACTACAACTCTATCACTTTTTAAATTATATTTATTTAATAAATCTATAACAGTCAAATCTTTTTCAAATTCAATTTCCTTCCCATTAACCTTCACTAAATCACCTCCTCTTTTCAGCTTCTTTTTATTCCAGTCATACTAGCCAAAAATTATATTAGATTAAGTTCCTCATTGTTTAATATTTTCTTAACTGTTCTCATTGAGCACATTTTTCCACACATAGTACAACTATCCTCATGAGTAGGAGTTGATTCATCTCTGTATCTCTTAGCTTTTTCAGGGTCTATTGCAAGTCTAAACATCTCACACCAGTCTAAATCAGCTCTAGCTTTACTCATCTTATTATCCCATTCACGAGCACCTTTAACATTTTTAGCTATATCTCCTGCATGAGCAGCTATCTTTGCAGCTATTATACCCTCTTTCATATCATCTAAATTAGGCAATCTTAAATGTTCTGCTGGAGTTACATAACATAAAAAATCTACTCCTTTAGCACATGCTAAAGCTCCTCCTATTGCACTTGTTATATGGTCATAACCTGGTGCTATATCTGTAACCAATGGTCCAAGAACATAAAAAGGTGCTCCATGGCATAATCTCTTTTCTAATACTACATTTGCTTCTATTTCATCAATAGCCATGTGTCCAGGACCTTCTATCATTACTTGTACATTTCTTTCCCATGCTCTTTTAGTAAGTTCACCTAATACTACAAGTTCTTGAATTTGAACACCATCAGTAGAATCTTTTATACAACCTGGTCTACAAGCATCTCCTAAACTCAATGTAACATCATATTCTTCACATATATCCAATATTTTATCAAAATTAGTATAAATAGGATTTTCCTTATTATTTAATTCCATCCATGCAAACAATAAAGAACCTCCACGAGATACTATATGAGTCAATCTCTCATGATTTTTTATTTTTTGGCAAACACTTCTTGTAAGACCTGCATGTATAGTAATAAAGTCTACTCCATCAATAGCATGTTGTCTTATTACATTTAAAAACTCTTCTTCTGTTATATCTTTTAATTCTTTTTCCAAATATCCTACTGCATCATACATAGGTACTGAACCTATCATTGCAGGTGACATTTCAACAACCTTTTCTCTAAATTCTCTAGTTTTGCCATAATTACTTAAATCCATTATAGCTTCAGCTTTCATGTCTATTGCTACTCTAACTTTTTCAAGTTCTTTTTCTATATCCTTACAATCTCTTGAAATTCCTAGATTTACATTTATTTTTGTTCTTAAATTTTTACCTACACCTTCTGCACTTAAAGATTTATGATTTTTATTAGCTGGTATAACAACTTGTCCATTTGCTATTAATTCTCTTAATTCATTTACATCTACCTGTTCTTTTTGAGAAACGATTTCCATTTCTTTAGTTATTATGCCTTTTCTAGCAGCATCCATTTGTGTTGTATAGTTCATATTACAATCCTCCAAGATTAAAGTTATAGTTTTTGAAAATAAAAAAAGTGCTTTTCCTCGTTTGGAAAGCACTCTTATAATCGTATATACACTTAGACAAATTTCTCCTAACATTGAATAATTTGCCTATTTATATAATAAAATTATATTAAAAAGCTTCCCTTCGCAAGCATTATCTTGATCAGGTTATTAGGGTTTGTAAGTTACGGCTTTATCTCTCAGCTAGCCAATTCTAGCGCCCCTAGCTCTAATTTTTCATTATTTTTACAAATTCAGTATAACACAGCAAAATTATTAGTTCAACACAATAATACAAATTTTATTTTTTATTAAGTTAAAAATTACTCTGCTATAATATTATTTTTTAAGTTTTCAAGATAAGAGTCAAGTATCACAGCTCTTATATTTTCATACTTTATTGAATCTGGAAGTTTTCTTTTTATGTTATTTAAATTATCATAGCCAACTTTTTCACAAACTTCTAAAATCATCTTCTTTTTATCTTCATTATAAAAATTTTCTAGTCCTAATTCAAATGATATACTATGTCCATCCTTTACATAGTCATGCACATATCCAATAATGGTTGACAGTGAAACTTCTATTTCTTGACTGATACTTTGTATATCTTTTCCTTGATTTAGCAAATCTAATGCTATTTCATTATTTTTTCTACTTTCTCCATCTAATATTAACTTCCTTTTGCCCTTTTTCTCCCAAATAACATTAATATTATTTTCTTTTACATATTTATTAACCTCTGCCAAAATACTAGCTCCATATTTTTCAAATTTTACTCCACCTATGCCAGAAATATCTTTTAATTGTTCTTCATCAAGTGGATATCTTCCACTTATTTCTTTCAGAGCCTTATTGGCTAAAATCATATATGCAGGTAATTTTTCCTTTGTTGCATATTCTTCTCTAATGACTAACAGTTTTTCATATAAAACTTTATCTGTATTAACCTCTAAGAAATCACTATTAACGTTCTTTGAATCGACATTTTTTTCATCTATTTTTTTATTTATATTATTTTTTTCGACATATTCTTTAATTGCTGCTTCAAAATCTCTACCATATTTTTGATATTTAATTTCTCCTACTCCAGAGATATCTAGCATTTCTTCTTTATTAATTGGATAACTACTAGACATGGCTCTAAGTGTACCATCTCCAAATACCATATATGGAGCTATCCTTTCTTCACTTGCAATTGAATGTCTAAGTTCTCTTAAAGCATTATATAACTCATCCTCTACTTCCAATGATTTTGTCATAACAATTTCTTTAAACTCTACTTTCACTTCACCTTTTAAAACTTTCATAGACATCTCATTTAATCTTATAGTAGGAAAACTACCTCTATTTCCATTGCCTAGAGTCTCAACTAAATCTAAAAAACCATGAGAAACCAATGTATTTATAAAATTCTTTAAGTCTTCACTAGAATAATCTCTCATAATGTTATATGTAGACAAAGTATTTAATCCAAGCTGTAAAATCTTTTTATTCTTAGAACCTCTAAGCACATCTACAATAGTAGTAACACCATAACTTCTTTTCATTCTAGCTACACATGAAATGACTTTTTGTGCATCTATAGTTTTATCTACTATTTCACCCTCTACTAAACAATTGCTACAATTATTGCAATTGTCTATATAATTTTCTCCAAAATAACTCAATATTGTCTTTCTATAGCATGAATTACTGTAAACTAAGTCAATCATGTATTGAAGCTTCTTATGCTGAAATAATTTTCTTTCAGGATTTTCAACTCCAATATCAATTAAATATTTTTGTATATGTACATCTCCTGGAGAAAATAAAAGTACACACTCACTTTTTTCTCCATCTCTACCAGCTCTACCTATTTCTTGATAGTAATTTTCTATACTTTGAGGCATATTGTAATGTATAACCCATCTTATATTAGGTTTATCAATACCCATTCCAAATGCATTTGTTGCTACCATTATATCCACATTATCATTTATAAAATCTTCTTGATTTTTACTTCTTTCATTTTTAGATAAACCTGCATGATATTTTGATACAGATATATTTCTCTTAGATAAACCATTATATATATTTTCAACTTCCTTTCTAGTTGCAACATATATAATTCCAGACTCATTTTTATGATTTTGAATATAATCTAAAATATACTTATTTTTACTAGATGATTTTACTATATTTATTGATAAATTCTCTCTATCAAATCCAGTTATATAATAATCTGGATTTTCTAAACACAGTAAATTTATTATATCAGTTCTTACCTCTTCTGAAGCTGTTGCAGTAAATGCTGTAACTATAGGTCTTTTAGGCAAATTTTTTATAAAATCAGAAATCCTTCTATAACTCAACCTAAAATCATGCCCCCATTGAGATACACAATGTGCTTCATCTATCGCAACTTGACTTACATTGTTATTATTTATTAGCTCAATAAACTCTTGTGCATCTAATCTCTCTGGAGCAATATAGAGTATTTTATAATTATTTTTTCTAATATTATTTAATATTTCATTAAATTCTTTGCTGCTTAATGAACTATTTATAAAAGCAGCACTAATTCCCATAGTCTTTAAGGCATCTACTTGGTCTTTCATAAGTGATATAAGTGGAGAAATTACTATTGTCATTCCATCTAAAATCAAAGCTGGAATTTGATAACATATTGATTTTCCCCCTCCTGTTGGCATAATAGCTAGCACATCTTTTTCGCTTAAGATAGAATTTATTATAGATTCCTGACCTTTTCTAAAACTTGTATATCCATAGTATTTTGATAGTATTTCTAAAAGTTTTTTATTCATATATTACTCTCCTAATTTAAATTAATTAGACTTCTTTCCTGATTATGTTCAAATTTTTATTTTTATATTCACAATCGTGGTATTTCAAAGTTTATAGACATTCTATATTATATATTAACATATATTTTTTAAAAAAATAGTTTGCAAAGTAAAATAATTTATGATACATTCTAAATATAAATTTAATACTTAATCTTCGGGGTAGGGTGAAATTCCCAATCGGCGGTATAGCCCGCGAGCCAATGTAAAACTTGGTTGATTTGGTTAAATTCCAAAGCCGACAGTAAAGTCTGGATGGAAGAAGATATTTAATGAGTGTTTTTGTAGAGCAATTTTGTTCTACATTTATTAAACATTTATTGTAGATTATTCTAAACCCTGAGTTAATTCTCAGGGTTTTTTGTTTAAAAATTATCCAATTAAACAGGAGGTGTACATATTGTGAATTTTGTGAATCAAAAAGAAAAAGATATTTATTATATGAAAAAAGCTATTGAATTGGCTAAAAATGGAGAAGGCTTTGTAAATCCAAATCCATTAGTTGGGTGTGTAATTGTTAAAGATAGTAATATAATAGGCAAAGGATATCATGAGAAATTTGGCTCTAATCATGCTGAAGTAAATGCTATAAACAGTGCTAAACAAAGTCTAAAAGACTCTACTCTTTATGTAAACTTAGAACCATGTTCTCATTATGGGAAAACGCCTCCTTGTGTAGATAAAATTATACAAAATAAGATTAAGAGAGTTGTAATATCTACATTAGACCCAAATCCACTTGTTTGTGGTAATGGAGTAAAAAAATTAAAAGATAACAATATTGATGTTACTGTGGGAATATTAGAAGATGAAGCAAGAGATTTAAATGAGGCATTTTTTTATCATATAAAAAACAAAAGACCTCTTTGTATTGTAAAATCAGCAGTAAGTCTAGATGGTAAAATTGCCACAAAATCACTAGAATCAAAATGGATATCTAATGAATCATCAAGGTATCTAACTCATAAATACAGAAATAAATACCAAAGTATAATGGTTGGCATAAATACAGTTTTGAACGATAATCCTTTACTAACTTGTAGGCTCAATCAAGAAAAAGTGTCTCATCCTACAAGAATAGTAATAGATACACACCTAAAGTTGCCACTTAATAGTAATTTGGTTAAAGATAAAACCAGTAAAACTATAGTTTTCACATGTTGCAAAGAAAGTATAAAATTATCTATGTTAAAAGAAAATAATGTTGAAACAATAATTTCTCCTTCAAAAAACAACTTAGTAGATTTGGAGTTTGTAATGTATAAATTAGGAGAGTTAAACATTGATTCTGTTCTAGTTGAAGGTGGTGCTACTCTCAATGACAGTCTCTTTAGAAATAAGTTAGTTGATAAAGTCAAATTATTTCTATCACCCAAGATTATAGGTGGTAAAGATGCACCTACATTCGTTTCTGGAGAAGGAATAAATCATTTGTCAGATTCAACACAGTTAACAATCAATAATGTAACTTTGATAGATGGCGATATTCTTATAGAATCAGATGTTTTAAATTAAATTTTTGTTAATACATTCATATAGGAGGTTAGGATGTTTACTGGCATAGTAGAAGAAGTTGGAATACTTAGAAAAATTACTGCTAATGGTAAGAGTGGAAAAGTAACCATACTATCAAATAAAATATTAGATGGCACAAATCTTGGAGATAGTATAGCCGTAAATGGAGTTTGTCTAACTGTTTCAAACCTCGGAAAAAATGAATTTACAGCCGATGTTATGATGGAGACAATTCGTTCCACAAATTTAGGTTTATTAAATGCAAATGACAAGGTAAATCTTGAAAGAGCTATGAGTCTTTCTTCAAGATTTGGTGGTCATATAGTAACAGGTCATGTTGATGGTAAAGGAACTATCTGCAAATTTGAAAAAGATGAAAATGCAGTTTTAGTAAGTATACGACCTGATAAAAAACTTTTATCCTCAATGATACTCAAAGGTTCTGTTGCTATTGATGGTGTAAGTTTAACTATATCATATTTAGATGATGAAATATTTAAGGTTTCTATTATACCTCATACTAAAATTAACACTATTCTCTTGACAAAGAATGTTGGAGATTTCGTTAATTTAGAAAGCGATGTAATTGGAAAGTATGTTAATAATTTTATGGCTAATAACTACAAGGAATTAAATTCTAATAGTAGTAACCATAAATCAAATATAGATAAAGATTTTTTATTTAAAAATGGTTTTTAAAAATAATAAAGGAGTGAATTACATGTTTAATACTATTGAAGAAGCTATTGAAGATATAAAAAATGGGAAAATGGTAATCGTAGTTGATGATGAAAGTAGAGAGAATGAAGGAGATTTATTGATGGCAGCTGAAATGGCTACTCCTGAATCAATAAATTTTATGGCTACATATGGTAGAGGTCTAATTTGTCTACCTGCCACTGAAAAAAAATTTAAAAGTCTTAATATACCTCTTATGGTTAGAGAAAATACAGATACATTTCAAACAGCCTTTACTGTTACTATAGATGGAGCAGATACTCTAACTGGTATATCTGCATATGAAAGAGCTGAAACTGTAAAATTATTCTGTGATGAAAATTCTACAAGTAAAGATTTCAAAACGCCTGGTCACATCTTTCCTTTAATAGCAAAAACTGGTGGAGTTCTTGTCAGGGATGGACATACAGAAGCCTCAGTAGACCTTGCTAGACTTGCAGGTTTTAAAGAGATTGGTCTTATCTGTGAAATAATGAAAGATGATGGTACAATGGCAAGAGTTGATGATTTAATGATTTTCAAAGAAAAGCATAATTTAAAAATCATCACTATAAAAGACCTTATAGAATACCGCAAAATAAATGAAACTACTATAGAAAAAGTATCTAGTGCTTTCCTTCCGACAAAATATGGAAATTTTGAAATCATAGGATATAGAGATACTTATTCAAATGAAGAACACATTGCCCTTACTTATGGAAATATAAATATAGAAAATACTCTAGTTAGACTTCATTCTGAATGTTTAACAGGAGATGTGTTCCACTCTCTAAAATGTGATTGTGGATTACAGCTAGAATCTTCTATGAAGAAAATTGTGGAAAATGGAAGTGGAGTTTTAATTTATATGAAGCAAGAAGGTAGAGGTATTGGTCTTTTAAATAAAATTAAGGCTTATAAACTTCAAGAAGAAGGTTACGATACTGTTGAAGCAAATTTAATGCTTGGATTTGAAGAAGATATGAGAGATTTCTATATGGCTGCTCAAATATTAAAAAATTTAAACATAAAAAGTATAAATCTTTTAAGTAATAACCCAGATAAAATAAATCAATTAGAGAAATATGGAATAAAAATCGAAAATAGAATCCCTATTAATGAAGAAATTAATGACTTTAATAAGCTATATTTAAAAACTAAAAAAGATAAAATGGGACATCTTTTAGATATTATATAAATGATTATATGATGATATTTTTCTACTAAGTAGTTTTTTATAATTAAATTAAAGATATTTATAAATATAAATCTATAACATAAATAAAATTGGAGGAAATAAAAATGATATATGAAGGAAAACTTATTGGAAAAGATTTAAAAATAGGTATAATAAATTCTCGTTTTAATGAATTTATAACATCAAAACTTTTATCAGGAGCTGAAGACTGTCTTTTAAGACATGACGTTTCTCCAGAAAATATAGAAATAGTTTGGGTACCTGGAGCTTTTGAGATTCCTCTTGTTGCTCAAAAAATGGCTAAAAGTGGTAAGTATGATGCTATAATCTGTTTAGGCTGTGTTATAAGAGGGGCTACTTCTCATTATGATTATGTATGTAGTGAAGTCTCTAAAGGGATAGCCAAAGTATCTTTAGACAGTGAATTACCTGTTATATTTGGAATCGTAACTACAGAAAATATTGAACAAGCTATTGAAAGAGCAGGTACAAAAGCTGGAAATAAAGGTTATGATTGTGCTATGAATGCGCTAGAAATGGCAAATTTATTTAAGTCTTTAAATTAAATACTAACATTCATAATAATTAAAAGCCCAATATCATTCACTTTACGATAAATAAGCTATTTTTAATAATAAAAACTTTTAATAAAGCTAAATTATATAATAAAAAAATATTACTGGAATTAAAAATTCCAGTAATATAAATTAATTCAATATTATATTCATATAAAGTATATACATACTCTAGTCTTTCAAAATGGTTTTATAATTTTATACTATTTTTTATCCTAAATGTTCCTCAGATAATTCCCTATGCCACTCTGATACCTTTTCTAGGCCTTCTATTTCATCTGCAATAAACACAGGGTCTTTTATTCCTGATTTTTTTTGACTTGTATAATCTTTTAAAGCAATAAATGCATATTTTCCTAAAAGTGCTATTGCTATTAAGTTTATTATCGCCATCAATGCCATAAATAAGTCTGCAAGATTCCAAACTACATCTACTTGAGTAAGTGAACCAAATAAAACCATACCTACAACAAAAACTCTAAATACATTAAGTTTAGTCTTACTTCCACTCATAAACTCCATATTTGATTCACCATAATAGTAATTACCAACTATAGAACTAAATGCAAACAAGAATATACAAACTGCTATAAATATATTTCCAACTGGTCCTATATGATGAGTTAAAGCTTCTTGAGCTAATTCAATTCCAGTTGCTCCACTACTACTATAACCTGAATATAATAATACCATGAATGCTGTACAACTACATATTATTATAGTATCTGTAAAAACACCTAAAGATTGAATTAAACCTTGTTTTACAGGATGAGTTACATGTGCTGTTGCAGCAGCATTAGGAGCACTACCCATACCTGCTTCATTAGAAAATAGACCTCTCTTCACTCCAGTCATTACAACTCCCATAAACGTACCAATCGCCATTCCTTTAAAATCAAATGCACTTTCAACTATCAATGCTATAACACTTGGTATCTCTGTTATATTCATTACAACTATAGCCAAAGCAACTAATATATATAATCCTGCAAATACAGGAACTATTATTTCAGAAACTTTTGCAACTCTATGCACTCCACCAAAAATAACTATTGCAGTTAAAATTCCAAGACCTATTCCCATAGCCATTTTACTTATTCCAAATGCATTATTAAATGCAAGTGAAACAGTATTTGCTTGAACTGCATTAAATACAAAACCATAACATATAGTTATAAGTATTGAGAATAAAATACCCATCCATTTTTTATTTAGACCTTGTTCCATATAATACGCTGGTCCACCTCTAAAAGCTTGACCATCTTTCACTTTGTAAATCTGAGCTAATGTACTCTCAACAAAGCTTGATGCAGAACCAATTAATGCTATAAGCCACATCCAAAATACAGCACCAGGTCCTCCTGCTACCACTGCAATTGCTATTCCAGCTATATTTCCAGTTCCAACTCTTGAAGATGTACTTATACAAAATGCTTGAAATGAAGAGATTTTTCCTTCCTTTTTTGCATTTTTATTCGCTGTACCATCACCCAGAAGTCTAAACATTTCTATAAAATATCTGAATTGTACAAAATTTGTTTTAATAGTAAAGTAAATACCAATTACAACTAACATTATAATTAAGATATACGACCATAAGTAATTGTTTACATATACTACTGCATTGTTAATACTCGTTAAAATACCATTGAAAAAATCCATTATATTAATTACCCCCCTATTTAGTTTTGTTTTCTCAATAAATCTTAAAATCAAAAAAATGAATAATTCCTTGTTAAAAATTCATTAATTTAATTATAATATTTATAAAATCAAATTACAAGGTTTAAAATGAATAATTTTTTTAATATATTGCAGTTTTATATTCAAATCAAACCTTTTTTTATTGTTTTTATAATATAGATATATTTAATATTTTATAATTGTTATTGGATACAATAAATTCTAGTTTAAAGGGTATATTTTTTCGTTTGTCGTTTAATATTATTATCAATGGAATAATTTTAAAATTTATTTAAATAACAAAAATTTTCTTTAAATTCTGTCAATTTTTCAAAAACTTTGTTAAATAATATACTTTCATACATCCATTGAAAAAACAATAAAAAAGTAATACTATATATAGTACTAGCATTAGGCACAAAATAATACAAATGGAGGTACTTATATTATGGAATTTCAACAAATAATAGCTATATGTATATTTTTAATAGTTATGGCAGCTATTATTACAGAAAAGGTAAACAGATCCGTAGCAGCTGTTGGTGGTGCACTATTAATGATAATATTCAATATACTTACACTTGATGAAGGATTAAGCCATATAGATTTCAATACTATTGGTGTATTAGTTGGTATGATGCTATTTGTAGCTGTTGTCAAAAACTCGGGGTTATTTGAATATATAGCTATCTGGACTGCAAAGAAAGCCAAAGGTGACCCATGGAAGATAATGATTTGCTTTGCTATTATAACAGCTATTTTATCAGCTGTATTAGATAATGTTACAACCGTCTTACTTATTGGACCAATGACTATAGTTATTACACAAATATTAGGACTTAATCCAGTTCCATTTTTAATAACACAGATTTTAGCTTCAAATATAGGAGGAACAGCTACTCTTATAGGAGACCCTCCAAATATTATGATTGGTAGTGCTGCCAATCTTAGTTTTATGGATTTTGTAATAAATTTAGGTCCTGCTGTTATAGTAATACTTGCTATAACTATAATATGCTTTAGATTTATTTATGGAAAAGAACTTGTTGTGAATGAAAGAGCTAAAAATGCAATATTAAAACTAGATGAAAAAAAATCTGTTAAAGATAAACCTCTACTTATAAAAAGCCTTATATTAATAGCATTCATACTTTTTGGTTTTATGTTTCACAGTACAATCCACATAGATTCTTCTGTTGTAGCACTGACAGGAGCATCTATAATGCTTTTAATAGGAAAACAAGATGTAGATGAAATTATGGCAGGTATTGAATGGTCTACAATTTTATTCTTTATGGGATTATTTGTAGTAGTTGGTGGATTAGTAGAAGTTGGGATAATAAACAAATTGGCTCAAGCATTGATTGGACTTACAGAAGGACATCTTGTATTTACAATGTTGTTGATATTATGGTTGTCAGCTATAGTCTCTTCTTTCTTAGATAATATTCCATTTGTTGCAACACTAATTCCTCTTATTTTGACTATGCAAGCTGAAGGTATTGATGTAATGCCACTATGGTGGGCAACATCTCTTGGAGCTTGTCTTGGAGGAAATGGAACACTAATAGGAGCATCTGCTAATGTTGTACTAGCAGGTATAGGTAATAAACACGGTCATCCTATCTCTTTTAAGGAGTATTTCAAAATAGGTTTTCCACTTATGATTATATCCATTATTATATCTACTGTTTATTTAATTATAAAATTTTAAAAAATATAGTATAATAATACTAAAGGGGATGTGTATATATGAATATTAATACTGTTCAAGGTGATTCGATTGAAGTTCTTTTAAGACAGCTTGGTGCCACAAGAATATCAAAAGTAAGTAGTACATTATATTTTATCAAGTTTGATTTAGGAGACGGTTGGGAAATATCTTATACTTATAATATTAATGCTAAAGACCAATATTTTTTACAGAGAATTGAACCATATCCTATTGGTAGAGGTCTATTTAATGATGAATATGAAATAGTATCATTTATATCAAAGGATTTAAAAAAATTTCTAAATGCTAAAAATAGTAGTAACTTTAAGACATTTGTTGAAGTTACTAGAAAGGTCAATTCTATCATTGATAATGTAGAGGAACTATTTTTAAACTACAATGTAGATGGTGATGATTTAAAAACACTTAATAAAGAACTCAATGACATATTAAATGATATTGACTATATAGAAAAACATACCAAAAAAATCTAAAAGTAGTAAACTTGTAAACTTGAAATATTATTAAGGATACTACAAAAAACATAAAAATCTAAATTTTGGTTTTAAAAGAATAAAATCGTATTTATTAAAAGAAAAAATAGCTGATGAAGTATATATTTCATCAGCTGTTTTTTTTAATGATGCCCACATCCGTCATGTGAGCAAGTATGGTCTGATGGAAATTCTACTAATTTTCCATTTTTAAGTAAGTCTAAATTAGCACTTATAGTATCACCTTCTGCTCTGTAAACTTTTATTCCCATTCCATTTAATTTAATTATAGCTCCTTGTCCTATTCCTCCAACAACTACTGCATCTACAGCTGTCCCTGACAATGCTTTTAATGGTTGACATTTTCCATGTTCATGATCTAAATCTCCATTATCTAAAGATTTAACTTCTCCACTTTCTAAATCACACACAACAAAAATTGGAGCAGAACCAAAATGTCCATATGGTTTACTATCCAATCCTTTATTCTCCTCTACTGGTATACATACTTTCATCATTATTTCTCCCTTCTCTTACAACATTTTTTTATAGATTTACATTCTTTACTGCATCCTAGATGTATTGTATTTACATCAAATACATCTATAAAGCTTTCACTAGAATTACTTAACATAGAATTTATAAAATCTACACATATATTAAATGATTCTTTATTAATATGATATAAAACATAGTATCCTTCTTTATATCCTGTTATTATCCCAACATCTTTTAATATTTTTATATGTTGTGAAACAGCAGAATCTGAAATCCCTAGATATTTAGAAATCCCCTTTTGACATATATTTCTCTTGGATACTAATATAAGTATGTTAAGTCTAGTTTCATCACTCAATGCTTTAAATATTTTAACCAAGTTTTCCATAAGTACCTCGTTTTGATTAAGTAATTACTTAATTAAATTATAGTACTCTTAATTAGATTTTTCAACCATTATTTTTAAATTTTGGAGTATATTATAAATAATTCCAATTTTTACTAATATAACTTTGAGTTTTATTAATAAAAGTAATTACATATAGATTTTAAAATACTTTTATTAATAACTTAAAAATAAAAAACTGTCTTGAAATAATAAAATTATTTCAAGACAGTTTTTTATAAATATCTTTAAAAAGTTAATCAATATAAATATTAAGCCCTCTTTAATTTATCTAAATAGTAAACAGCATTTAAAGCTGCTATTTGCCCTTGACCAGCTGCTTTTATATAAGAATATGGTTTTCCAACACAATCTCCAGCAGCAAAGCATCCATCTATACTAGTCTTCATATTATTGTCAACTTTAATATGAATGCCATCAATCTCTATTCCAGGAACCAATGCACTTGGAGCCGTACTATCTTTTATAACGAATACTCCATCAACTTCAATGTGGTTTTCTTTAAAAGATACTTTGTTTACAAGTTTATCTCCATCTATCTGTACTGGTCTGTCATGTATAACTTCAATAGAATCATCTAGGTTATCTGAACTTCTCATAAGATTATCTTTTTTGTACATAGGTATAAAATAAGTCTTTGAAGTGAGTTCACTTAAAAAATTTGCTTCTTCTTTAGATTCTTCATTATATCCTATAACTGCTACCTTTTTATTTCTATAAAGTGGTGCATCACATGTAGCACAGTAGCCCACACCTCTTCCTAGAAATTCTTCTTCACCCTTGATTGGTCTAGTATACTCTACCCCAGTTGCAAGGATTACAGTAGTAGCTTCATACATATCATTTCCAGACATCATTGTAAAGTATTCTCCCATAGCATAAATATTATTTATTCTTTTATTTTCAATTGAAATATCCATACTATCTATATGTGATTTAAACTTGTCTTTTAATTCATCACCACTTATATCATAAAAACCTAAATAATTATCTATTGAAGGAGCTTTAACAAGCTTATTACTTAAATTATCATTACCAAACATGATAATTGTTTTATTTCTTATTTTTGCATTTATAGCAGCAGACAATCCAGCTGGACCACTGCCGATTATAGCTATATCATATCTCATAATACTCACCCATTTTTTATAAATATGATTTTACTTGCATTTCAATTTTGTTCTTTGGCATGAATCCAATTAAAGTTTCTACTGGTTTTCCATCTTTAAATATAATCATAGTTGGTACTGTAGATACATTGAATTGTTGAGCTATTTCTAAGCTCTCATCTATATCAACTTTTACAAATCTAGCTTTATCCTTCATCTCTTCACCTAATTCTGCAAATACAGGTCCCAACATGTTACAAGGTCCACACCAAGTTGCAAAGAAATCAACTACAACTACTCCCTTACTACCTTCAACACTACTTCTAAATTCAGATGTATTTATAACTTTTGCCATTTTTAAATCCTCCTATTAAACTTTATTATCCCTATATAATTATACTATGAAATTTATAAATATAAATTTACTTTTATAAGGTCTTTTTATATTTTATACTAATTAGTATACCCATTCTTCATTTCTAAAAACAATTTTTTATATTTTTATTATTTTAACTTTTTTGGTATTGACAATTCAAATGTAGTTCCAATATCTACATCAGAAGTTACATTTATATCAATAGATAAGTTTAAACTAATCATGCGAGCTATTGAAAGTCCTATTCCAGAACCTTCTAAATCTTTATTTCTTACATTTTCACTTCTAAAAAATCTATCAAATATAAGAGGTATCTCTTCTTTTTTTATGCCTATACCAGTATCACTTATAAGTAAAGTTACCTCATCCTCTATATCTTCTTTCAATTCTAATGCTATCTCATCACCCAATTTTGTATACTTAAAGGCATTATCAATGAAAATTAATATAAGTTGTCTTAATTTATTTTTATCTGTTATTATAACTTTATTCTTCAGTTTAGAATTAAACACGAATCTTTTTTCCTGAAACTCAGCAATGTCAATATAGTCTTCTGATATTTCTTCCAATAACTTTTCTAAATCTATTTCTTCTAAATTAACTTTAACAATAGAGTCCTCTTTAGTAAGAGACAATAAATCAGTTATCATTTTTTTAAGTCTTCTAGTTTCCTTCATTGCAGTAGCTATTGTTTCAACTTCATCATTTACTGTACTTTCTGGGGATTTTAACATACTTTCTAATTTTGATGAAACTATTGTTATTGGTGTTCTTAATTCATGAGAAGCATCTTGTATAAACTTAGCTTGATTTTTCCATGCTGTTTCTATTGGAATTAAAGCTTTTCTAGTGAGATATACAGCCACAAAGTAAGTAATTATTACAGAAATTAATATTCCAATTATAAGAACAGATGTAAGCTGTCTTAAAGAATTCATCTCAGAATCTATATTTCTAATTATCTGTATTTGGTATCTACCTACATCTACATTTAATTCTCTAAAAGTATATCCATTTTCTGTGTATTTAAAAAACGAATTTTTTTTATCTAGTCTTCTATCTGGAAGTAACTCATCAAAATATTCATTTTGAGTATAGTAACTTATCCTTCCATCTTCATATACATACACCATATCTTTAGGATCTTTCAGTCTTATTGGGTTCAAAAATGAAGTTCTTTTAAATTGAGAGACTATATATTCAAGTTCATCATTTATCTCACTATCAATTCCACTATATGTAAGTCCCCTAAAATATGAGTATATAAATATAGAAAAGATTATTAAAAAACTACCTACTACAATAATATACATTTTTATTAAATGATTTTTAGTACTGGTAAATACATTCTTATTTATCATCGAATATATATCCTACCTTACGTTTAGTTTTAATATATTTATCATATCCATATTTACTTAGTTTTTTTCTTAGATTACTTACATATACTTCCACTATTTCAATAGTCGCATCTGAATCAATTCCCCATATTCTATCATAAATCTGCTCTTTTAATAAAATTGAACCTTTATTTAATACAAAATACTCAAGCAAGTTAAACTGTTTGTTTTGAAGTTTTATTTCTTCTTTTTCAATATACACTCTTTTTTCTAGTGTATCTAAATATAAAGATTTAAATTCTAATCCGTTTCTTTCTTTTATTTTTCCATTAGTCCTTAATATAGCGTATACCCTAGCTACTAACTCTTCCATATAAAAAGGTTTTGTCAAATAATCATTAGCTCCTATAGTAAATGCTTCTACTTTGTCATCTAATGTTTCTTTTGCTGTCAATATAAGTACAGGTGTATCTATATTATTAACTCTCATTTTCTTTAGGATATCAAATCCATTTATATTAGGAAGCATTAAGTCTAAAATGACTAAATCATATATATTTTGATTTACTAAGTATAAAGCTTCTTCTCCATCTTCACACTTTTCAGTTTCAAAATGCTTGCTAAGTTCTTCTACTACACTTTCTAAAAGTATCTTATTATCTTCAACTATTAAAACCTTCATAAGTATCCCCTACCTTTATTTGTCTATCTTAACTTTATGAGATTTTAAGTCAATATCCACATTGGCTTTTTCTTTTATATCATCATACGTATATCCCACTATTTCAACACTTTTTGCCTTTGTTGAACACAATATATCTATATCTGTCTCTTCTGAAGGCTTTAAAATCTTATATGATGGCACACGATTTACTGTTAAATATTCTCCATTTTCATTAACTTCTGCTGTCTTAAGAATAATATTTCCTAAATCTTTTGATGATGAATTTTTTACTTTTACTTGATACGTAATTCCCTCATTTGATTCATTTACTTTTTTAAGTTCTGATGTAGATAGCACCTCATACTGACTACTATTTTCTAGCTTAATATTATTATTTCTTATATTAATAGTATTTTCTTTTAAATTAACATACACAATCTTACCCTCTGCCTCATATTCATATGCATAAACTTCTACACCCTTTACAAAAGTTTTATGCCCACATTCTATGTAAGCAACTTTCCCAGGCATTAAAGTCATGTCCAACAAAGCCTTACTATCCGAAGATATAATTTTTTTATTCTCATCATATTCATTATATATCAATTCAACATTGGATATATTAAATGTTGAATTATTTTCTACCTTTGTTGATGTATCTACTTTATCACCTTCATCTATATTTATAATTTCTGATTTTCCTATATTCAATACTTTTGCATTTCCCTCATCTATTTTTATCTCATTTTTATCTTCTGTTTGAATATCAACTGAATCAGGCTGTTCATCTTTTTCACATGCTGTCAACATAAAAATAAATATTGTTAATATAATCATTAGAGAAATTGATTTTTTTACTATTTTATTCATATTAAGCACCTCATATAGTAGTATTTTATAGTAGATTTTTATACTTTTTCATAAATTCTTTCAATGCCTGTGTAAGTATTTGATGTTTTTCAAAATTCGAATTACTACATAATCTTTCAAAATCATTCCATATTTCTTTATCTATACGTATTCTTGTTGTTTTTAATTCATCTATGTGTTCATCATCTATATGTACATCTTTTTTATTAGATACTTTTTTAGGCTTTATATTGTAATCTTTTACTTCTAAATACCAATCATATACTTCACAAAGCTTATCTAAATCTTCTTGAGTTATATTTATTTTTCTATCTTTCTTAGGCTTAATATTTTGTTTTGGCTTTGCATTTTTTAAGCCTGTATCATTAAACTCAATTTGTTCAACACTTTTACTTAAAGCCTTTTCATTAGAAATCTTTTTTTTGGTGCTTACTTTTTTTCTATTACTTATAGTATTCTTTTTACTTTTTTCATACTCCTTAGCTTTCTCTTCTTCCAAGTTTCTATTATCCAAACTTTTATTATAATTTAATTCGTCTTTTAATATGTATTTACCTTTTTCTGACTTATATCCTTTTTTATTTAAAAAAGTTCTTAAAGTACTTTGACTAATCTTTAGATTTTGAGCTATCTCTGCAAATTTAAATCCTTTGCTTTGAAGTTCTAAAAATTTGTCAATTCTGTCTTCATTGTTATTCATTAATATTCCTCCGTCAACATCTTCTTGTCTTTCTTTTCATACTTCTTATTATATTCTTCTTTTCTAAATCTACTCTATTTGATTCAATTATTTTTTGTAGCATTTTATTATAAGTGAAATCATCTAAATTATTATTTTTTATATAGAGAAAAGTTTCCTCTTCACATTTAATAAAACAAATTGATAGCAACCATGCCATACCCATTTTAACATAATATTCTTCACTTTGTATATTATTACAGTATTCAAATATTTCTTTAATATGTTTATCATCAACATAATATATTAAAAACATAACTAATGCAAATCTAATTTCCCATGGATTCTTTGAATAAACATATTTTTTAAGTATATCATACATATTTTCTTTATATTTTTTCATAGACTTTAAATCAGAACAAAATCCATCGCAAACTGACCAATTATCGATTTTAGGTATAAATCTTTTTACATAGTATAAAGTTTCTTCAAAATTACTATTTATATTGCCAATTACCATACCTTGTAGCCTAACTTCTTCATAGTATGTATCCTCTGCTACTTCTAAAAATTTCTTCCAATTTCCTTGGCTTATTTCTTTTGATAACTTTCTTAAATTAGGAACTCTAATACCTATTATATTTTCTGTTCCAGGTATAAGCTTTTTATTAAAATCTCTATATTTTATATCTTGTATAGACATCATATATTCTAAAAGTTCATTATAATCCAATTTATTCCATTTTCCCCTATCAAACATCATTTAATTGCTCCTTAATTCCTTTTTTCTTATTGTAACATAAAACTCTACAAAAAAAGCTTCTAACTATTAGAAGCTTTTTCAAAAACATAAGAAACTTTTCAATTTTAAATTTAAACTAAATTAATGCTAATCTCCTACACCAAAGTCTGTATTATTGTATAAAACTTCTATATTTGGATTTTCATCCAAGAATTTATACTTACTAACAAACCATTTCACTAACTCTTCATCTCTTTTTATACTAGAAGAATTATTTATAAAAACATTCACTGTCGCTTTTTCAAAAGTATTTAGGATAATCTCTATATCTTTATCTATCATCTCTTTTGTTTGTCCTTTTATTCCAACCATAATACAAGGTGAATCAAAATATTCTTTTACATCTTGTGGAGTCTTAAAATTTGCATTTTTATTTAAAATATTATTTCTAAAATCATTGTCAAAGGTTTCAACTCCAATTTTAAATACCACAGGAATTTCAAAATACTCTCTCATTTCCTTAAGCCTATTTTTGTAAGACCAATGACTTTCTAAAAATAATTTTTTTATATTTTTCTCTTTTATAATACACTTTATTTTTTCTAAAGTATCCTTAGGTAATTCAAAACAGCTTCCAGAATTTATGACTTCAAGAACTCCATATTTCCCAGTTACGTTTTTTAAAACCTTTAGATTTAATTTATTCATCTCTTCTTCTAAATTAGAATTATCATCTATATAATCACAAAAAGAACACTTTCCCCATATACAAGGAAATCCTTTAAGCAGAACAATTTCTCTTTGATTTTTATTTGTTATCTCACTATATCTATCCATTTTCTATCTATTTTCCTCCAGTCAATGATACCTTTAAAGTTTTTGGAACTGCATTTAATCCTAAATTCACTAAAACAACTGCTAACAGCTTATCTCCATAATCAGTAAATACTTGGGTTACAAACACACTAAAAACATCTCCCAGTCCTAACACTTTCAAGATTTGCACTATATATGATGAACCAGAAGAGGTCATACCTCCAAATAAAAATGCTGAAATTATTGAACTTATTATAGATGTTGGAATGGCAAATAAAAGTACTCCTATTGGAGTTTTTAAACCTCTTAAAAAATTCTTTTTAAATGCTATTCCAGCAAGTAATCCGGTTGATATTTGAACTGGTGCAAAATAGAGAGAATACACATCAAACGTAATTCCACTTATTAAACTTCCAAACACACCTGTAACAACAGCGTATTTAGGTCCTAAAAGTGAAGCTATCATTATAGTTCCTATTGAATCTAAGTATACAGGTAATCTTAATCCCATAGCTATAAAAGCGCCTATTATATTTATAGAAATACCAAAAGCTATAAGTGTAATAGTTTTTACACATATTTTTCTTTTCACACTATATCACTCCTTCCACAGAGTCTATAATGTCTTCATAACCTTTAAAAAGCCTCTTTAAAAACATGTACATAAATTTCTTCTCATCAACTTCATTTAGAACAATTGCATTAGGATTTTTTTTATAGAAATTGAAAGAATCCACTATAGACTGACCCATAGCTATTCCATCTTCTACAACTTCTACATATGATTCAAATCCTTTACATATACTTCTATCTATAAAGTATGCTACTGCTAGAGGGTCATTTATCACACAGCCAATTATTCCCTCCTGTTCCCAATGGAAATCAATATAAAATCTAGTTATTTCAGTTATATACTTTGCCATCTTCTTATCAAGTCTATTTATAAACTCAATAATATTAGGAGTAAGTACAATTTTTCTAGTTACATCTAAACCTACCATGTGGATTTTTTTAGATAAATTCTTGTAAACATAATCTGCTCCATGTGGGTCTACCCAATAATTAAACTCTGCTACTGGAGAGCAATTTCCATGAATCCTAAATGCTCCTCCCATAGATATAAACTCATCGAGATTTTCAAATGCTTTCTTATCTTTAATAAGTGCTTTAGCTATGTTTGTAAGTGGTGCAAGTGCTATTATTGATACTTTTTCATGATTATGTAAAGTATTTATTATAAAATCCACTGCTCCATTTTTTGCTTTAGCTCCCACAACCTTTTGATAAAAGTTTTCTCCAATACCATCTTCTCCATGTGTATCTTGAGCTGTTACAAGTTTTCTTTTTAGTGGTGCTTCTTCTCCTATATATACTGGAATATTTAGTGAAGAACACATTTGAAGTGTTTTTAGTGCATTTTCTGCACCTATATTTGCTGGAACATTTCCACAACATGTGGTAATTCCAATCACTTCTAGCTCTGGTGAGTTTAAAGCCAGAAGAATTGCCAAAGAATCATCAATTCCTGGGTCACAATCAATTATTACTTTTCTCTTTTCCATTTTTTATCCTCCTTGATTTGTGGTCGAGGAGAACTACACATCTTTTTTCCACTTTCAAAAAGGTGTGTCTAAGGGTATTAATTATATACTGCCACTATATAATTCCTTAGTTTTTTATACTTGGAGTTCTCGAACAAGTACAGATGTAAAATCATATTTTTAGTCTACTTACTATAGACTCTTAAAAACTATAGACCGTTAAAAAATTTTTAAACATCTGATTTAATAGCTATAAAATAAATTTTATAGCATAAAAGAATTTATTATATTTTAGTGTATCTTATTAAAGTTTATTTAGAATTATGAACCAACTTTAATAAGATGTGGCGCATTTAAACCGATTATTATTATACAATAATATCTTAAATATTACAATTAATAACATTAATTTATTATCCATAAAAATATATTAACTTATATTATTTAATAATTTATTGACAGTATTAAAATTAAATTATACAATAACAGTGTAAATTAACTTAACACCGTTAAGCAAAGAGGTAATTATATGAGTATCAAAGAAAGACGTAAAAATGAAAAAGAAGAAATGAAGAAAAAGATTATGGATGCTAGCATCGAAATTATAAACCAACATGGATATGAAAATTTATCAATAAGAAAAATTGCTACAAAAATAGAATATTCTCCAACTACAATTTATCTTTACTACAAAGACAAAGCAGAAATTATCAGCGATATGACCAATAAACTTTATAACACAGTAGAAAGTAATGCCATTGACATTATGAATAATTGCTCATCACTACCAATAGATAAACAAATCATAGAAATTATGACTAGCTTTATAAAAACTCTTTCTAGTGAACCAGAGATGGCAAAATCTATCATGCATAGTAGAATGAATATTATATTTGCATCTGAAAATACAAACAATACGCCTAGCAATAATGGTATAAAAATGCTTGATAAATTCCTTTCCATTGGAATTGAACAAGGAATATTCAAAAAAAATATAGATAAAAGCTCATGGATGCTTATAAGTGCATTGTTAGGATTCGTTTTATGTGTTGTTGAAAATAAACTATATTCTTTACATAATTTTTCTCAACTTATAGAAAATTTCTTAGATATTTTAGTGGGAGGACTTTACAATGAAAATTCGCAACAAGGCTACTAATAAAAAGAAAAAATATGTAAGAATATCTATTGCTCTATTCTTTGTATTTATATGCATTATTATTGTAATTGTAAGCAACTTAAAGCCGGAAAACTTGGTAGTAAAAGATATAGATATTAATAATGTTAAAAATGGCATTTATACTGGAGGTGCTGATAATAACTTGGTAAAAGCTACTGTGTCTGTTGAAGTTAATAATGGTAAAATCCAAAATATTAATATCTTAAAACACGACCATCTTTTAGGTAAACCTGCTGAAAAAATTACAACAAGTATTATTAAACAACAGTCTTTAGATGTGGATGCTATAACTTCTGCAACTTATAGCAGTAATACTATACGAAAAGCTGTAGAAAATGCTTTAAGAAAGGGAGAATAATTATGAATACTATTATTATATATTCAAGTAAATATGGTTGTACAAAAGACTGTGCAAATATACTAAAAAATAAACTATCAGATAATGTCACTATTGTTGATATTAATAATAATAATAATAAAATTGAGTTATCAAAATTTGATAAAATTATTATTGGAAGTTCTATATATGTTGGTTCAGTTTCAAAAAAAATACAAGTGCTATGTAATGATAATGTAGAGTTATTAAACAAAAAACAAGTTGGCATTTTCCTTTGCTGTGGCTTTTCTGAACAAGCAGATAAATATTTAAAATCAAATTTTCCATCATCCTTATTAGAAAGTGCAAATGCTATTGGAATTTTTGGTAGTGAAGCTCGATTAGAAAAAATGAAATTTTTAGATAAACTTATTATGAAGGCTGTTTCAAAAGGTAATTATGACAGTTTTAGAATATCACAGGATAATATAGATAATTTTTTAATAAATCTTAATAGCTAAAATAAAACTAATTATCTCTATGATAAATTCTTTTATTTATAAGTAATATTGCTCAAAATAGTCTTTAAACTTTATCAAAATTTTATTTTTCTTAGTGAAATCTAATGAAACTAGCACTTAATATATGCTTTATTAATCATAACAAAAAGAGAGTGTCTAATGAACTAAAAAATTCATTAGACACTCTCTTTTTGTATGAAATCAAATATATTTTTATCATTTCAAAAGTGAAAAATACACTTGTCTCTATGTTTGGCACATTCTCTTTTTATAATATAATATCTAATTTAAAACCTATTTCAAATATTGACATATACTTAAACTATAGACTTACAAAATCAATTCATATTAGCTTAAAATATAATCTTTGTTATTCAAATTCCTATACACAACCATTATTTACTTTGATACTTAAAAACATCTTCCCTATTTTTTATTAAATTTTATAATAATAGTCCTATTAACGCAAATACTATAAAAAGAGTTTAACTTTATCCATTAAATAAATTTAAATTAAAACATATAGAAATGGAAGGAGAACAATTTATGATAAAACTAATCGGTATATTGATAGTTGTAATTGGATTTATACTTAAAATTGACACACTATTTACTGTATTATTAGCAGGAGTGGCAACAGGAATTGTTGCAGGATTAGATTTTAATCAAATTTTTACAATTTTAGGAGATTCTTTTGTCTCAAACAGAGGTGTATCATTATTCATATTAACATTGCCAGTAATCGGTGTATTAGAAAGATATGGTTTAAAACAAAGAGCTGTTTCTTTAATAGAAAAATTAAAAAGACTTACAACAGGAAAAGTACTTACTATATACATGATAGCTAGACAAATAGCTGGTGCTCTATCAATAAGAATGAGTGGACATCCTCAATTTGTAAGACCACTTGTTAATCCTATGGCACAAGCTGCTGGTTTAAGTAATAGTGATGAACTAAAAGAATCGGATGAAGAAGCCATAAAGGCATTATCTGCTGCATCAGAAAACTATGGAAATTTTTATGGTCAAAACTTATTTGCAGGTAGTAGTGGAGTATTACTTATAGCATCTACTCTGACTCAATTTGGATACAATGTAACTGGACTTAATATTGTAAAGGCTAGTACTATTATGGCAGTAATAGCACTTGTAGTGGCTACAATCCAGTTTACCTTATATGATAAAAAATTAAACAAAAGTCATAAAAAATAGTTTTATTTAGGAGGAATAAAAATGCAAAATTTTATAAACATATCATTAGAAATCTTTTACGCACTAATGGGATTTTTAATGATTGTTATAGCATATAAGTCTTTTACTACCATAAATAACAATAAGAAATATGGTACATCATTATTTTGGATACTTATATCATTGCCATTCATATTTGGTAGATTGATTCCAGCCAATATAATAGGAATAATATTAATATTATCTAGTTTATTAACACTTTCTAAACAAGTTGTATTTGCAAAGTATGAAGAACCAGATGAAAATTTTGGAAAAGAACAAGCAGACAAACTTAAAAATAAAATATTTATACCATCATTAATATTAGCATTTGCTGCAGTAGTAGTAGCTATGAGCCTTTCTAATTTTGATAATTCTTCTCAATTTGCAATAGGTGTGGGTTCAATAATTGCATTAATATCAGCCCTTATAATAACTAAGGCAAAACCTGCTACATCAGTTCAAGATGGCTCAAGATTACTTCAACAAATGGGACCTGCTAGTATGTTACCACAACTTTTAGTTGCATTGGGAGCTTTATTTACTCAAGCCGGAGTCGGTGAAGTTATTTCAACCATGATATCTGGTGTAGTCCCTGCTGATAGCAGATTATTTGGTGTTATAGCTTATGTATTAGGTATGGTTATATTTACCATGATAATGGGAAATGCATTTGCCGCATTTTCAGTCATAACGGCAGGAATTGGTATTCCTTTTGTATTGTCTCAAGGTGGAAATCCTGCTATAATTGGAGCATTAGCATTAACAGCAGGATATTGTGGAACTCTACTTACTCCAATGGCTGCTAATTTTAATATAGTTCCAGCAGCCTTGCTAGAATGTAAAAATGATTATATTGTTATAAAATATCAAGCTCCAGTTGCTTTGGTATTAATTATAGCCCACATATTAGTAATGTACTTTTTAGGATTTTAATATAATTAGGAGGTAAAATAATGAAAATTTTGTTAACAGGATTTGACCCATTTGGCGGAGAACCAATAAACCCAGCTCAAGAAGCAGTTGAAAGGGTCAATAATAATATAAACGGTGCAGAAATCATAAAGATAACTATACCAACAGTTATGACAAAATCTGTTGAAGCTATAGATAAAGCTATTCAAGAGCACAATCCAGATATAGTAATATCAGTTGGACAAGCTGGAGGTAGATTTGACATTACACCTGAGAGAGTTGCTATAAATATAGATGATTTTAGAATAAAAGATAATGAGGGTAACCAGGTTATAGATACTATTATAAAAGAAGATGGTGAACCTGCATATTTTTCAAAATTGCCTGTAAAAGCTATGGTAAAACATATGAATGAAAATAAAATTCCAGCTAGTGTTTCAAACACTGCAGGAACATTTGTTTGCAATCATGTGATGTATGGAATTCTTTATATGATAGACAAGAAATATCCTAATATAAGGGGTGGATTTATACACATCCCATATACAACTTCACAAGTAATAGATAAAAAAAATACACCATTCATGTCTTTAGAAGAAATAGTAAAAGGCTTAGAATTAGCTATAGAAGCTTGTATTATATATAAAGAAGATGTAAAAGAAATTGGTGGTGAAATTTCATAATAAATTTTTTAGTATTTTTATAAATTAAAAATACTAACTATTAATTTAAATATAGACTGTGAGTAGATTATTCAAACAATTTTACTCACAGTCTTTTTATGGTATCTACAGATACAAAATTAAGGTCTATTCCTCTCTCCCCACTCACACATTGCATCTAAAATTGGAATCAGAGATTTTCCCCTTTCTGATAGACTATATTCTACCTTAGGAGGTATTTGAGGATATTCAGTACGAATAATCAAGTTATCTGCTTCTAATTCTTTTAATGATAAACTCAAAGTTTTATAGGAGATAGTATTTATATAACGTTTTAATGCATTATATCTTACAACTTCAAATTCTACAAGACAGTAAAGAATTATCATCTTATATTTACCACTAATCAGTGAAAGTGTATAACTAAATCCTGTTTCACTTAAATCTGTATTTGATATACAGTCTATACTCATATATTACACTCTCCTTTTGGTTAGTATTGAACAAAAATGTGCGTACTTGTTTTTAGAATAATTTATAATAAAATTATAGTGTAAGAATAATTGAAAGTCAATTTTATAATAGGAGGTGTATTTACTAAAAAAAAGTTATTTTAAATAGGATTCTAAGATTAGACATTTCTATATAAATTGATAATATTCATGAAAATCCTATTTTATAAAAAATAATATCTCTTAGAAAATCTATTAAATAAAATTCATTGGAGGAAATTTATAATGAAAGTTTTATTGATAAACGGTAGCCCAAACCAATATGGATGTACTTATACAGCACTAAATGAGATTACTAAAGTATTGAGTAAACACGATATTAAAACAGAAATACTGTATTTAGGTAAAGAAACAATCCCAGGATGTATTAGTTGCGCATCCTGTTTTGAAACTGGAAAATGCATTCGAAATGATAAAGTTAATGAATTGATTGAAGATCTGGATAATATTGATGGTATTATTATTGGTTCTCCTGTTTACTTTTCTAGTGCAACTGGTCAATTAACTTCTTTTCTTGACCGTCTATTTTTCATAGCTGGAAGTCGCATGGCTACAAAATTAGGTGCTTCAGTTGTGTCATGTAGACGTGGTGGTGCAAGTGCAACATTTGACCAACTAAATAAATATTTTTCAATCAGCAATATGCCTATTGTATCATCACAGTATTGGAACCAGGTACATGGCTTTACTCCAGAGGATGTTATGAAGGATGAAGAAGGATTACAGACTATGCGAACTCTAGGAGAAAACATGGCATGGCTTCTTAAGTGTATATCAGCAGGTAAAAAAGCTGGAATTAAAGAACCACAATATGAAGAAACAATTATGACTAATTTTATAAAATAAATAAAAAATGTACTAATATTAATTAAAACAAAACACTAATTTATAAATAAAATAAGCATAAATGTAGGATAAAAAGCACTAAAACAGAGGTATTGAATTTTATATCAAACCTCTGTTTTATTATTACATTAATAACCAAACCATGTATAACATCATATATTTCTAAATAAATTATAATATTATATTCTAATGTTATTGAAATTACAATAACTGAATTTCTGCTCATAAATTTAAATATTCTACAAATCTCATCTAAATAACAATTTTAATAGACCTAAAACAATCCTCATATTGTTCATTTTGTATTAAAAATATCACTTACAATCAAAAACCATTTATTAAGTATATTCCTAAGATATACAATATATATACATGGATTGGATAGTATAAATAAAATAAATACTTCATACTCTTCCCTTTTTCTCCATTGTAAAGTAACATTAAAGGTAGAGAAGCAATCATCATCCATTGGTAATTTTGTAAAATAGAATTTTTTAAACTATAATCTCCATTTGACATTGTTGTAAATATAAATATACACATTAAAGCATAACAAATACTCAAACTGAACTTTTTCCCTCTACACAAATAAAAAATAATCCCAAGTATAATCCAAATTGGTCCACCTTCTACTAAAAATGGTACTGGTACCAAAATCATAAATAAAGCAATAACTCTGTTAGTGACTTTAAAAAGTAAAGCTACTGTAAATATTCCTAAAATTATAGGAATGATTATCATCAATAATCCTATAATAAAATATTTAATTTCTTTCTCTTTTCTAAATTTCTTTATGAACTCTATTGCTTGTAAATAAATCGCTATTAAAAATAATGTTGAAAAAATGTTATTTATAATTATAGCTCCTTCTGGATGTGAAAATACATTATTAATTATTTGATTTCCTATAGCCATAATAACAGACCAAATATACAATCTACTTATATATTTTTTTCTGTTACTAGTGTGATAAAATCCTTCAACAGCCATAAATATAAACAGTGGTGCTGATATTCTGCCTACCCAATGAAACCAAATTGGTATTTGCATTGTTTGTGGCATAAATGCTGCTATATGGTCAAATGTCATAAATATTAATGCTAAAATCTTAATAGTAAACCCACTTATACCTTTTTTAAAAAAATCCATATCATATCTCCTAATTTTGTTTTATCTCTATAATAATTTTTGTTCCTATTCCAATTTCACTACTTACATAAATTTTACCTTTATGAATCTCTATTATTTCTTTAGAAATAGCCATACCAAGACCTGAACCTTTATGCATCTCACCTGTATTAGTACCTCTATAATATTTTTTAAAAATATGTTTCAAATCACTTTTGCTTATTCCAATTCCATTATCTTTTATTATAATTTCTATATTATCTTTTTTTACAATTTCTACACTTATCAAAGTTCCTTCGCTATTATGAACTATTGAATTAAATATAAGATTGGTTATAGCCCTTCTGAATAAGATTGAATCTACATATACTTCAATTAAATCTTCATTACTTTCAAATTCAATATTCCTATTTTTATATCTATTATCATTTAAAATATCAATTATTATATCTCTGACTAAACTGACTAAATTTATTTTTTTCTTGTCCAGAACTATAGTATTATTTTTTAATCGAGTAGATAAATTTAAATCATCAACTAAATCTTTTATATACTTAGACTTATTATATATAATTTCTGTATACTCTTGTATTTCATCTTCTTCAAACTCATAATCTTTGTCATTAATTATCTCTGCATACCCTTGTATAGATGCTAGAGGTGTCTTTATATCATGTGTTATATTTGCCAGCCATTCCTCTCTCAACTCTTCATTTTCTTTTCTCTCAACTTCATTTACTCTTAAAGTATCAGCTAACATATTTATATTTTTAAAAACTTCTTCATATATACCTCTGTCCTTAAGATATAAACTATAATTTCCATTAGCCATAGTCTCAATACTCCATAGTACGCTTGAAATTGGTTTTGTAAGTTTTCTACTAAATAAATATCCTACGCCTAAAGCTACCACGCTATCAATTACTAGTGTTATAATGATAACTTTATTTAAAGTTTTTTTAATGTTATTTTGAGAATAGGTTAAAATTATTCTTGATATATCTCTACTAGGTATACCTACTATTATGTTTAGATGTTTTTTGTTTAAATATTTTTCTAGTACAAAATTAACATACTTTGTTTCTATATACTTGTAATTATTCACCATTTGAAAGGGTGTATATTTTTTTGGAGTATCCTTTGGCACATTTACTCCATAAACTTCCTCTCCTAAATCATTTAAAACCTGTATCCAGGAATTTGATTTTTCTAATTTTTCAGCTCCAATCTTAGATAGTTTAAATTCTCCATCTTTTTCATATAAATCTTTTTCAAAAGAACGTGCAAATTCTTCAGGATTATTTCCAGAATCTACAACTTTAAAAAAGCTATTAGTTGAAATCACATACAATATAGATATGATATTTATAATTACTACTGATATAGCTACAAACACAATTGTAAATATAAAATTTCTAGTAATCTTCCACTTCATATTCTAATCTTCCTTTACTGCTAATTTATATCCAAGACCTTTTATTGTCAGAATATATTCAGGTTTTGAAGGATTATCCTCTAATTTTTCCCTAATTTTTCTTATATGAACCATTATAGTATTGTCAAATCCAACATAATCTTCTCCCCACACTTTATCCCATAGTTTTTCTTTACTTATAATTTGATTTTGATTATGTGCAAATAAAGATAGGATTTTTAGTTCCTTTGCAGACAGTCCTATAGATTTTCCATCTTTTATAAGTTCTGCCCTACTTTCATTTAATATATATGGGCCAAATGATATAATTTTTTCTTCATTATTATTTAGATTTTTACTTTCGTTTTGAGCATCACTAAAATAACTTAATCTTCTCAAATGCGCTTTAACTCTAAAAGCCACTTCCTTAGGGCTAAAAGGTTTTGTAACATAATCATCTCCTCCAATCGCTAGTCCAAGTAACTTATCTAATTCTTCGGTTTTAGCTGATAAAAATATTATTGGAGAATTGGAGGTTTTTCTTATTTCTTTACAAATATCATAACCTTCGCCATCTGGTAACATAATATCCAATACAATCAAATCAGGATTAATACTTTTAAATAATTCTAATCCTTCTTTTTTAGTTTTTGCAGTATATATATTATTAAGGCCTTCTTTTTTTAGGACAGTTTCTAAAAGCTTCAATATTTCTACTTCATCATCTATTATTAAAACACGATTTTCCATAAACAACCTCCTGTAATAATTTACATATATATTAGCATATATTTTATCTAAAATTCATTTATCTTATTTTTAATTAAACTAAAATATAAATAAAATTACTATTATTTTTAGTTAAAACCTTTTGCTTGATGTAAAATTTTCATATGTTATTTTAGTTAACACTATCATTAATATAATTGAGATTACTATAGAAAAAACTATCAAAATACTTGGTACATTATACTTAACCATTTGTTGGCTCATCATAATCCAATTTGGAGTCACTGACATAAATTTTATAGCTTTATCTGGTATAAAACCTACACTAAAGTATGGAATTGCCATTATCAATCCACCTAGTATAAATGGAATTACAGCCGATTTAAATATAGATGAAAGTGTTAAGCCTATTTGTGCAAATATAAAAGAAGCAAAAATAGTAGTCAATATAACAATTATATACATTTGTATTACTGTAAGATTTAAATTACTATTTCCAAAGTACCATAAGTTATGAATCGGTTCATTTAAATTTTTAAAATCAAAAAAACTAAAACCTCTAATTCCTACTAACAATATAAAAGAAATATTAATAATAGATAAAATTAATCCATTAGCTACTAGTTTTGATAATACTACTGATTTTTTTCCCTTTTTAGTTGTATTTATTAAACCTGTCATATTAGAATCATATTCTTTAATGTAATTTCCAGAAGTTATTATAAACATTATCAAACCTATTAGAGGTATTGAGCCTTCTATCTTGTAAAATATATCTGCATAAGTATCTAAAACATCAAACTTTCTAATCAGAAAAAATCCAAAAAATATTAAAAACAGCCAAATTATCCAAACACTCTTTGATTTTAATATTTTTATCATTTCAGCTTTAACTAAATACATCATTTCTACTACACCTCCCTTGCATCTTCTAAATCAAAATAAAACATGTATACATCTTCGAATTTTGCTTGAACTGGTTGTATATTATCCTCGCTTAGAATATCCTCTGAAACAATTCTAAGTACTATTGAATTAATATCACTTTGAATACTTACAACCTTATATTTAGATTGTATATCATCAACTTCACATTCATTTTTAACTTGAACATTATATACTTTATTTTCCATGTGACTTAATATGTCTTTGTGTGTTCCTTTCATTAGGAGTTTGCCATCTTTAATCATTATTGTTTCCTTTGCAACTGATTCTATATCGGAAATTATATGAGTAGAAAGTATTATTATCTTATCTCTAGACATTTTTGCTATTAAATTCCTAAATCTAGCTCTTTCTTGTGGGTCAAGACCTGCTGTTGGCTCATCAAGGACTATTATCTTAGGGTCGTTTAGTAAAACTTGTGCTATCCCAACTCTCCTCTTCATACCTCCTGAGAATTTTCCTATAGACTTATTTCTCACATCATAAAGACCTACTAAATCTAATAATTCTCCTATCTTACTATTTAAATATTTTCCCCTTAAACCTTTTAAAGCTCCAATATACTGTAAAAATTCTTTTGCTGTAAAATTTTTATAAACTCCAAATTCTTGTGGCAAATATCCTAAAATATTTCTATAATCAGCATCCATTTTAAATATATCCTCACCATTATAAAGTATCTGACCTTCATCAGGTTTTATCAACGTTGTTATTTGTTTCATTAATGTAGATTTTCCTGCTCCATTTGGTCCTAGAAGACCATAAACTCCATTTTCCAGAGTTACTGTAATCTTGTCGTTTGCTACTTTTTTACCATATATCTTTGAAAGATTTTCTATTTCTAATTTATTCATCTTAACTCCCCTTTTATCTACTTATATAATCTGATTTTATTACTAAAAAACATAATGACATAGTACCTATCAATATTGCCATCAAAAGTCCTATTGCTATATTGACAATGTCTATATTCACTTTAAATATCATAATATCACCTAGATAATTTCCTATTATTTTATTAAAACCAAATATCAAATCATAATAATTTACATTTGATACAACTGAAAGTAATTTTTTAGGTAATATATGGATTACCGACATTATCTTAGTTATAGATATAATAAATATAAAAAAACTTATTGAAGATATTGAAGACTTACTTATAAAAGACCCAAATATGGCTATCATGGCCCATCCTTCAAACATCAAAAGCTCTATGCCTATATTTAATATTACATACTTTGTTATACTTAAATTAGTTTTCAATGCAACTACATTGTCTACTATTCTAAAAGATTCTAAGTCTCCATTAACAGGTACTCCTTGTTGCATACAAGTTATAATAAATATTCCCATTAAATAAACAGAATAAATTACTAATGGAACTAATAAAGCAACAAATATTTTAGACTTTAATGCTTTTTTCTTCTCTTTTGATGATAGTATGATATCTTTTACCGAAGTAACGACTTCATCTACGTAAATATTGGATATAATTATAGATATAATGATTAACATTCCTACATTTATAAGTGAATTTGTAACTCTATAGTTAAATACTTTCCAAAAACTAATATCCTTATATTCATTCACACTTAGATTATCAAGTTTTTTCTTTGACATTAATTCAATTTTTTTAGAAAATTCACCTGTATCTGTTTGATTTGAAAACTGCTTTAAAACATTAATCTTATTTTGAAATTTCTCATTACCTATGTCGATACCACTTCTCGTATCTTCTATACGTCCTTTTTCTTTATCTATATAATAACTTTCTGTTTCTAAAACAGGCGCAATAAAGATACTAATCATTAGTATTAACACTAATATGCCTAGAGATATAAACATACTCTTAGATTTAGCCAATTTTTTTATTTCCCAATTTACCAATATATTTCTCCTCCTAAATCATTTTAATTACACATATATATTAAAACTTAAATCTTATATAAATATAATACTAACCTTAAATAAAGCTTAAATTATTTTATAATTTATAGGTGTGTTTATTATTGGAGTTACATTTATTATTTTTCTGGGAAATTATACATTTTCAATTATTTTTATTATTTTTGATATTTTTATTGATTGGAAATTTTATTGTTGTTCAAATTGTAGTTATTCTTTAAATTTAAAGATGGAGTTTTTTAAGAATAGAACCTACTGTCCTTATTATGGAAAGATTATTAAATAGTTGCATATAACTTTATTTATCTTGAATCTTATTTTTAAAAACAATTATAATTTTAGAATATTTTCTATTCTCAAACAAGCATGTTGAATAATGAAGCATCTTCTAGTATTATATACTTGTAGAATAAAACTAAATTGGTAAAACTGGGAATATTTAACCTTAAGGAGTTAAGTTATAGAAACTAGTACTAAAAAATTTTATAAATTATGTTAATTGACTAATAGAATGCGACTTTTTATTTTTACTAAATTTTTTAGGGGGATGGATAATATGTTTATTGGAGAAATAGACAAATGTACACATATACTAACTGCTTACATCAGTAGTTCATATGATTATTGTAATTTTTTAGATACACAGTTAGATGATTTTATATCAGAATATGGAGAAACGGTAGTTGAAACCTGCTTACATCAAGTCTTATTATTAGTAAGTAGATACAATTAAAACTAAATTTTTCTAGAAAAACCTTTTTAGATTTATCTACTCTAATAAATATATAATTTTTTGTACTTTATAAGTAACTATAACTTCTGCTAAAGTAAAGATGTATTGGGAGTACATCTTTACTTTCCCATTATAGAAGTTAAAAGCATACACCATAAAATCAATCATCCAATACAAATTATATATTTCCTATGTCTAACTTAATTTACAAGAATCATTCTATATGCATATTCTGCAATCCACTAAACATGGCTCTAAACCTTTACTATTTTATACATTCTCTATAAATCATACAAATCATATATAAAATCCCCCTAATATGTTTAAACCACCTATAAAATAACACCAATATTTAGAATATTCAATATCAACTGCATAACTGGTCAATAAAAACGTATAACTAGACAAATTTCAATATTTATATAAATAATACAAGAAAAACAAGCATTTTATTTATATAAGTTTTTTATTTTTTGTTTATATTAAAAAACTATATTGATTAATTTATTTTATTTAGTAATTATAAAAATTCGTCTTAGAATATATTCTATATTTGTAGATTATCTTTAATATTTTTAATTTCACAAAAATTAAACTCCCAATATTTTTATCCACTTTTATCTCATTAATTAATTATATTATTTTTATGCTTTTTACAATTTTTCCTATTTAAATATATATTAATATAATCCTCTTTCATAAAATAAATGTTACTCTTATTAATTAAAAAAATTATAACCACTTTTGATTACTAATCAAAAGAAAATATCTAAGTAAAATAAAAATTATATTTATTAAGCTTTATGTATTATAGTATTTTATTCTTACTTAATCATCATACTATAGTAAAATACTAACCTAAAAGTTAGTATTTTACTTAAAAATAAGTGCTTATTCAAACATCAAATAGAATATATACTATTATAAATAAATATATAAAGGAATGACTTTTATAAAAAAATGGTGGAAATGTAAGATAGAAGTGATAAAAACTACATTCCACAAAAATTTAACAAATGAATATGGATGTGAAAGTATTAGAAAATACCCTATGTATAAAGTAAGAAAGGTGTTTTTTGAGATTTTGCAAGAAAATTTAACTTTATTTATTTTCTCGAATAATACGGCATGGATTTCCGTATGCAATCATATTACTTGGAATATCTTTTGTAACAATACTTCCTGCACCTATAACTACATTATCTCCAATAGTAACACCTGGCATGATAATAGCACCCCCGCCAATCCAAACATTATCTCCAATAGTAACTGGAGCTGTTTGAGTTTTACAAAATTCAAATGAACCATCTTCTTTGGCATTACCAAATCTATCACCAGCATTAGTTGGATGAAATGCAGTATATATTTGTACGTTTGGTGCGATTAGTGCATTATCCCCAATGATAATTTTATTATCATCTAAAAACGTACAATTCATATTGACTTCACAATTATTTCCAAAATAAATATTATTTCCATAATCTACATAATACGGTGCAGTAATCCATAAGTTTTTACCCTTACCACCAAGTAACTCATTTAATATTTTTTCTTTTTTTTCCAAATCCGAGGAATCTGTTTGGTTATAATCTCTTACTAGGTCTTTTGCTTTATGCCATTGAGTTAACAACTCAATATCACCACAATCGTAAAGTTCTCCTGCCAACATTTTTTCTCGCTCTGTCATGTTTTTAATCCTCCAAATTTATATTGTTTTTCATATATATTCTAGCATAAGATTTATTAATTTATATATTTTACTTATATAAAATTTAATAAATAACAAGATTTATTAAATATACAGTTGACAATCTATCTCTCTGTCATCTTAAAACTCTTTTAACTGTAATAATCTCAGAGCAATTTTTTCACTTTTATTCCTTGTTTATAGCTGATAAGCACAATTTTTATAAGAATAACCTTAATTTAACAACCTTATTTATGTTAAAAAGAGATATTATTGATTTTAATAATATCTCTTTTACTGGATAATACAATTATAGAATATTTAAAATAAATAATCTGACACTTGACTAATAAATCCATTTTTCTTCCAATAAATTGCACTCTCTATAAGGTATGGATTATCTGTAATAATACTATCTACATTTAGGTCAAGCATTTTCTCAATTAAACTGTCACTATTAACAGTCCAAACGAAGATTTTTTTGTTCATTTTATGAATCTTTTCTACTACTGTTTTATTAACAAAAGTTGATTCAATTCCATACATATCAACATAATTTAACTTTGAAAAATCACCATATGCAATTGCCATAAAATAGCATGTCAATAAATTCTCATCCAGTTTTTTTACTTTTTGTAATATAGTTTTATCCATAGATGCAACTATACATTGATTTTCAAAATTATTTTCTTTAATTAACTGAACAACTTTTTTTACTACGTCTCCCTTTTCATGTCCATTAAGTTTTATTTCTATTAATAATTTCACCTTACCTTTAGAATATTTTATCATTTCTTTGAGTGTTGGTATCTTTTCCCCAACAAACTTTTCATCATAATAACCTTTTCCATAATAATAAAAGCTTCCCGCATCATATGTCTTTACTTCATTATAATTTACATCCCAAACATTTTTATCTACTCCTGTAGTTCTCTTAAAGTTTGAATCATGAAGTACAATAAGTTCTCCATCTTTAGCTTCTTGAACATCTATTTCTGCATAATCAGCTTTAGCATGTGAAGCTTCTTTTATTGCTGCCAAAGTATTCTCTGGAGCCATTTCAGCTCCTGCTCTATGAGCAATTGCTGTTGTATAAAATGAAAATGACGTATTAAACATACCATTTATATGTGAAGAAAATGCAACTGACTCTATATAAGAAATCAATAATATTAATACTAAATTAAAAACAATTTTTGATATAGATTTTTTCTCTTTTTTAATATTATTTTTAGAAATACTTACTCCTTTATATTGATAATAAGTTGCTGAGATAAATCCAATGTCCAATATAAAAATGAATATTGATAAAATCAATCTAAAATATTCTTCAAATGCAATACATCTATTTATAAATACATTCTTCAAAAATTCCATATCAGTACAATATTTAGTCCATATGCCTATAAATATAATTCCACTATGATAAATCGCATATCCAATAATAGCTACTACTAAAGATAATATTAATGAATAAATAATTGTTCTTATAATCTTTCCCTTTATAAGATTAACACTTTCTTTTCTTGCTCTTTTAAAATTTTCTGTATTTAAAGTTATCTCATGAATGCTAAAAATCCATCTAATAACCGAAATATATATTATTAAAAGAAAAATCATATAGATTATATTTAAAATTATATCAGACTTTATATAATCTAGTATGTACTCTGGTATTTGTATTTTTCCTATAAACCCTGAAATTAAAACTGTATTTACTAATGGAATTATTAATATCACAAATATAAATAATAGTATATTTTTAGGATATAACAATTTTATAGAGTTCTCAAATGATATTTTAAAGAGTTCAAATAACCCTATTTTTTCATATTTTATCGATTTATTTAAACAAATAATTACAGAGGTAAATTCAAAAAATGCATAAAAAGCTAGTATTATAACTGATAGTATTATCAGAACTATTGACATGGGATTGGTCAAAACTTTTATAAAATTATCCATATTTAGGTAGACTATATGTAAACTTTTTATTAAAATATCAAATATATATCTAATAGATGGCCATATAAAAAATAAGGCTAATCCTTTATGAAATAATTCAAATAAAATTAATGTACTAAAATTATATTTTATTATAAAAACAAGTTTATTTAAAATATTTTTACCCGTAAATATAAAATTTCTTAAAATTCTCTTTTGCATTTTTATCTCCTTGTATCTATTTGTTCTAATTTTATCATATATTTTAAATACATTTAGAACATTAATATGTATTATTCCAAGTTATGATGTATAAATGCAAAAACACATACTCTTTTTTATTGCATAGCTAATCATCAATATCTATATAGCTTAATACTTATAAGTAGGATACTCCATATTTACAAAATAAAAAAGTATCTCCTTTATAACTTTCAAAAATTACATTGAGATACTTTTTATAATTTAAATCTATATACTTAATTTAAAAAACATTGCATAACTATTGTGCTATTATTACAATTCTTCATATAAATCAGTACTTAAATATTTTAAACCACTATCATTAAGAGTTAAAATTATATTTTTTCCTTTTTCACTGCTCTTTAACAACTTAATTGCTGCACATACATTTGCCCCTGAAGAAAATCCTGCAAATACACCTTCTAATTTAGCTAATTTTCTTGCTACATCAGTTGCCTCCTCGTCTGTAACTTGAATATAACCATCAATAAGTTTCTTGTCTACTAATGGCAAATCCATAGAATATCCTCCACCTTGTATTTTATGCCCTTGGTCAGTTATTTCTTTACCTGAATAAATTGCTGCTGTTTCAGGTTCAACAACATAACATTTGATAGAAGAATTATGTTTTTTAAGTGTTTTTGAACATCCTGCAAAAGTACTACCACTTCCAAGAAAATCTACAAATACATCAATATTTCCATCCAATTGTTCCCACATTTCTTCTGCTGTATACTTTTCATGTGCATGATTACAAGCTTCTAAATTAAATTGGTCTGCTCTAAATGCATTTCTTTCTTTTGCTATTTTTTGAGCCTCAATTTCTACAAGTGCCAAATCTTCACCAGATACCTGTCCATGAACTGAATTAGGCATTTGGTCTACAAGAACTACTTCAGCACCTAAAGCTTTCATCATTCTTGCTCTTTCCATAGAATTTCCTTTTGACATACACGCTATAAATTTATATCCTTTACATGCACAAGCTATTGCTAGTCCTGTTCCAGTATTACCACTTGTTAATTCCACAACTGCTTGACCTGGAACTAATAAACCTGCATTTTCTGCTTCGGTAATCATTTGTAATGCTACACGGTCCTTTTTACTAAATCCCGGATTTAAGTATTCCATCTTTGCATAAATATTACCTTGAACTCCAAATTCATCTGCTATTTTGGATAAATGTAACATATGAGTATTGCCTATAGCCTCTGTAACATTATTAAGTACACGCATTACAATTCCCCCTTAATCTCTCAACTATCATCCGTTGAAAAACAACTCTTTATGCAGTATAATTTATATTACGGATGTACAGTGTATTTAACGTTCATTATATTATACATTTGTAAATTATAAATAATGTTAAATAAATTATACATTCGTAAATTATATTTGTCAATAATTTACATTTTAAGGAGTTACTATGAGTATTAATACTGTTATTGCTAAAAATTTAAATAGATTACGTAATGAACGTAACTTAAGTCTAGGTCAACTTGCTGAATTATCTGGCGTAAGTAAAGTAATGCTTTCTCAAATTGAAAAGGGAGACTCAAACCCAACAGTAAACACAATTTGGAAAATTGCAAGTGGACTAAATGTTCCATATACTGCAATACTGGAACAACCTCAAAATGAAACTTTTATTGTATCAAAAACTGATATAGATGTACAAGTTTCAGAAAATAAAGATTATCGTCTTTATTGTTATTATCCCAATACACCAACTAGAAACTTCGAATTATTTCAAATGGAATTAGAAGAAGGTCATAGTTATACATCTGTTGGTCATTCTGAAAAATCACAGGAATATATTATGATTATAGAAGGTCAATTAAAATTAGAAGTAAATGACTCTATTTATCAACTTAGAGAAAATGACTCTATTTGTTTTTCAGCTGAATCAATTCATACATACCATAATCAAGGAGAAAAAACATTGAAAGCAGTAATAATAAATTATTATCCAGTTTAGCCATGCCATTTAATAATAGAATAATTATTTTCTATACAAAAAGATAAATCCTTTGATTAGGATTTATATTTTTTATTTTATTTTTCTTTATAAATTCATTATATATCTTTACACTTTTATCAATTATGTTATAATAAGCTTATATAAAAGTTTTATATTTTTGACAAATGGAGTACAAAATACTCCTTTTTCTTTTTTACTATTGTGATAATTATTTAGTTAGTATTAAAATATTATCACTTAAAACAAATACAAAACGTCTCTTATATGTACATTTTTCATTGTTGTAATAATGATTTGTGTATGTATTTCTCACAATTGGAGTGCTTATGCACTCTTTTTAAATACCTTTATTACCATAACCTAAAAGCTATTTTATTATCCCTTTTAGTTTATTTTTAAGTAGTTAAATAAATTATTTTATATTTTTTTCTTCATTTATATGAAACTTTTGTTTTATCACTATATGCACTTTATATTTACTACAAATAACACATAAGCTTACTTTTATCATAAGACTCCTATATCTAAATATAATTTAAGAGGTTAAATAATTGAATAGTATATTAAAACATAATGGTAATGACAAAAATATAAAAATCTTTATAGTCATAAATTTTATCTTATCATTTTTATCCTCTCCATTAAAATAATTATCTTGATAAAATGTAGCTCTATTTTGATAACCTGTTTTTAAAACTCCATTTTGAATTAACAGCAATATAAAAAAGATTGCTAATAAAATAAAGTTATAATTTTTTTCTTTTAATCTAAAATTAGCTATAATAACAATGAAACTATATAAAGCATATAAAATTTTTTTCATAAAAAACACCTAAATTCTATATTTGTATTTTATATTGAGCCAAATCTAATTTCTGTATATTTATTAAGTGTAGTTCTAGTTCCTATTGTAGTAGCATTAAATATTTTTTAATTTTTATTTTCAAAGGGCATCTCCTTATATTTAAATTATAGTATGAATATTCATAAATTTCAATCTATTTATAAGGTAATTATTTTTTATATCTAATATCTTGTCATTAAGTTTTATTATATATATTTATAAATTTTTCAATACTTTTTATAATTATTCTACTTTTATATTTTAATCATTAAAACTAAAGTCAATGTTATCTGGTAATTATTTACTACAAATGCTAAAAAATAATTATATTTTAAAGGAGAAAATGCTGTATAAATTATTGGGGTATTTTACCTATACTTGTTGCAAATTTACATACCACTTAGTTAATATAAAACAAATTTCAAAGAGATTGGACAACGAATAAAAATTGCAATTTATATACCATATAGTTAATATAAAGCATATTTGTGTCGATATATAGTTCTAACTAAGTATAAGATTTACATACCTCATAGTTAATATAAAACACATATTTTACATGTTTGAAGATTTTATCAGAAACCCTATTTACATACCGCATAGTTAATATAAAACTATTAATAGTGCTATGTTGTTTATTTGCATTAACAAGATTTACATACCACTTAGTTAATATAAAACTTGTAATTTAGATAAATGTTCTGTTGGAGATTTAACCAATTTACATACCACTTAGTTAATATAAAACTGCAACAGTTCAGCAAGGAGCTACAAATATGTATAAATTTACATACCACTTAGTTAATATAAAACAATATACTATATTTATCAACTGATGAAGTGTTGCAATATTTACATACCACTTAGTTAATATAAAACTTAACGAAATTAAAATTGAATCTAATAATTAGCTATAATTTACATACCACTTAGTTAATATAAAACGGCTTGCAAACCATTCGACAATGCTATTTATTATTTCATTTACATACCACTTAGTTAATATAAAACCTGTACCTATTTTAACAGGAAATCTATTGCAATCTTTATTTACATACCACTTAGTTAATATAAAACTAGTCTCAACTTTCAAATAATCTTCTTTTTCTATCAGATTTACATACCACTTAGTTAATATAAAACATCCTAGTCTTGATGCTGGAGATAATATTGTAATTCATTTACATACCACTTAGTTAATATAAAACCTCTTTCTGGAGTTGCTTACGATTTACCTTATACTCCATTTACATACCACTTAGTTAATATAAAACCAATTAATCCCGACGTTCCTATAGTTGGCATTGATTTATTTACATACCACTTAGTTAATATAAAACGACCAAGTACATGTTTTAAAGAAAAAACAAGAAGTTATTTACATACCACTTAGTTAATATAAAACACAATAAAAGTCAGCTCGAAATGTTCATGGAAAACAATTTACATACCACTTAGTTAATATAAAACGCTATAATAAAAAACAGATGGGGTGGAGCTTCTTTGATTTACATACCACTTAGTTAATATAAAACCCCAAAATAAACTAAGTATTTTCAGTACTTACACACATACAACTCTCTCAAATTTGCAGTGAACCATGAGTAGTGCAATTGATAACATTTATCACACACCCTCAATCCCTTACATTGCAACTGTTAAACCCTACTTTATCAAAAATATCGCTCACTGCAAAATTTATATATTTTTATTATATCATAAAATTCAAACTATAAAATTAAAATGGAATAATTTATCAATTTAAGAACACCTACATATTTGTAAATACTTACTATATTATCTATTCTAATAATTCTTCTTCTAGCTGGAACTAATATAAAAATCATCTCTGAAAGATTAGGACATACTAATATAAAAATAACTATGAATAGATATTTTCTTGTTTTAAACGATATGGATAAAAAAGCTTCTGAAAATATAATCAAAGTTCTCTTTAAATAACATTCCATTTTATGTAAGTAGGCATTATATTTTTCTTAAATGTCACTTAAATGTCAGTTATATATAATAATAGTAAACAACTGTATTGCACTAATATTTGCTATTATCTAATAGTATTTATAGTTTAGATTTGATATAATACATGTGGTAAAATTTTGATTTGTAAAACAAAATTTTACCTACATATATTAAAACAAATTTAAAACTAAGGAGACCTATATGTTAAAAGTATTAAAAGGAAATATAATTTTTACAAAAACTTCAGAAACTTTCACAGTATTTGAAAATAGTTATATTATACTGGAAAAAGGTAAAGTAAAGGGAATATTTAAAGAGATACCTAAGGAATACAAAAACCTAAAAGTAGTAGATTACACTGATAAGCTTATAATACCTGGTATGAATGACCTCCATGCCCATGCCTCTCAATTTAAAAATCTTGGAATGGCTATGGATAAAGAGCTTTTGCCATGGCTTGAAACTTATACATTTCCAGAAGAATCAAATTATAAAGATATAGAATATGCAACAAAAATGTATAAAAAATTTGTAAAAGAACTTTGGAAATCTGGAACTACAAGAATAGCAGTGTTTGCAACAGTACATAAAGAAGCCTCTATGAAACTTATGGATATATTCAAAGAAGTTGGTCTTGGAGCATACGTTGGTAAAGTAAATATGAATATGAATTGCCCTGATACTTTATTAGAAAACACTCAGGATTCTATTACTGATACAGAAGAAATTATAAATAAGTATAGTGATACAGATTCTATTGTAAAACCAATAATAACACCTAGATTTATACCAAGCTGTACAAGTGAACTTTTAAAAGGTTTAGGAGATTTATGTTTAAAATATAATATTCCTATTCAATCACACTTATCTGAAAATTATGATGAGATTGAATGGGTTAGAAGTCTAGAACCTGAATCTAAATTCTATGGAGATGCATATAATAGATATAATTTATTTGGTCAAACTCCTACTTTAATGGCTCATTGTGTTCATTGTTCTCAGGATGAAATAGATTTAATGAGAGAAAATAATGTTATGGCAGTTCACTGTCCAGCTTCTAACTTTAATGTTGGTAGTGGTGCTATGCCTATCAGAAAATTAATCGATAATAATATTAGATTAGCACTTGGATCAGATATAAGCGGTGGACATACATTGTCAATATTTAAAGCAATGGTATCTGCAATACAATTATCTAAATTATATTGGGTTAATTCTGGTAAGAAGTATAATTTCTTATCTTTATCTGAGGCTTTTTATATTGCAACCAAAAGTGGTGGAAGTTTCTTTGGAAAAGTTGGTAGCTTTGAAGAAGGTTATGATTTTGATGCATTGATTATTGATGATTCAAATTTAAATCATGACAATTATTCTATACTTGAAAGACTTGAAAGATTTATCTATGTTGGTGATGATAGAAATATCATTCATAGATATGTATGTGGAAAACTAATTGAAGAACCTAATATATAATTATAATAAAAATTTTAATTATATATTATGGTTAATTTATACAACTATAATTAATAAAAGAGTATATTTTAAATCTAAAAGCTATAGGTTGAAACATACTCTTTTTATTTTGTTTATTTATAGCTTTAGTTATTAATCATATATAAATCTACAAAACGTATTCTTAGTAACTTATATTTTTTGATATCTACAATCATAAGACTATATTATTATTGGATTCAGACCTCAAAAATATTGCCTTTTGAACATTATTATATTCAAAGCTATGTTAATTTACAATGATATATCTAACATGTACTGTAATTATCAAACACTTCTAATCTCCTATATTTTCATATTAATGTAATATCTCTTTTATTAATACTAAAATTTTTAATATTTATAATATATAACTCTTCAACTTATTCTTTTCTTGCTTACTTTGCAATTTATTTTATATTTTTTATCAATTTAAGCAATTTCATCTCTTTTTTATTCTTATTAATTTTTTTAATAAATACTAAATTTTTTTGTAAATATATAGCATTTTTTACATTATTTTTATATAATATATATGTACAAATAATTTTGGAGGTTTTATCTAATGAGTGAATTTAAGAATGTTACTGCAGTAAAGAAGGCAAACGTTTATTTTGATGGTAAGGTAAGTAGCAGAGTAATAATACTGCCTAATGGAGAAAGAAAAACTTTAGGATTAATGTTGCCAGGAGAATACACTTTTTCTACTAGAGAAGAAGAAATAATGGAGATGCTTGCTGGAAGTATGGATGTAAAACTGCCTGGAAGCAATGAGTTTGTAACTTATAAAGAAGGGCAAAAATTTAATGTTCCTAGTGATTCAAGTTTTGACTTAAAGGTTAATGAAGTTGTTGACTACTGTTGCTCATATATAGCTGATTAATAAAAATACATATTCTTACATAAAATTAAACACATCTAAAAAGAGCAGTTCAACTAAAACTGCTCTTATTTATATCATTTTAAAATTAATTTAAATCTGGAACAATTGTCTCTAATATCTCATCTAAGACAAATAACATAACTTTTATCATAATTGGCATTAATATTGCTAATACCATAGTTATGAGAATTAATTCTCTACTCAATGCTACAAATGAGAATAATCCACCTAAAAATAGAATCCCAATAACAAATGCAATAGTCATACTTACTATTAAAAATAATCTTTCTTTATTAAATGGCAAACATTGTTGTCTTAATATTAAAAGACCACATACACCAGTTAATATAGCACACATTGTGGAAAATACACTTGAACTATAACCTAAATATTCAACTATATTGTAAACAATAATTACATTTACTGTCACACATAGTGCTCCTGGTAAAGCATTTTTTAATATATTGAGTAAAAAATTTCCTGAAATTCTACTTTTGTTTGCTTCAAGAGCTAAGAAGAATGATGGTATACCCACTGTTACAGCCCCAATGAGTGATAATTGTATAGGAACAAATGGATACTGTCTACTGAAGAAGAATAATGTTAATAACGACAAGAAGAATGAAAAAATTGTCTTTACTAAAAACAAAGAAGATGCTCTTTGAATGTTATTAATTACTTTTCTTCCCTCCATAACAACCTTTGGCATTGATGCAAAGTTTGAATCTAATAAGACTAAATTAGACACATTCTTAGTAACATCACTCCCAGATGCCATGGCAATGCTACAATCCGCTTCTTTAAGTGCTAGCACATCATTTACACCATCTCCAGTCATAGCTACTGTATGATTTTGTTTTTTTAATGCTAAAATCATTTGTTTTTTCTGTTGTGGGCTTACCCTTCCAAAAACACTGTATTTATCAACTGCTTTGTATATATCACTATCATTTTTAAGTGTTGTTGCATCAATAAAATTACTAGCTGTTTTAAGACCTGCTTTTCTAGCTACCTCACTTACTGTTATAGGATTGTCACCAGATATAATTTTTATATCTACACCTTCATTGTAAAAAAATTCTAAAGTTTCCTTAGCTTCATCTCTAATTTTATCCAATATCAATATAAAAGCTAGTGGCTTTATATCTTCAGGAATATTATTATCTTCCATATAAGAATCACTATGAGCTAAAACTATTACTCTGTTTCCTTTTTTAGAATATCTTTCAACTTCTATCCTAAGTTTTTTATTTTTTTCCTTAAATATAAACTCAAATGCACCTAATAAATATGTACCTTTATTTTCAAAGGTAACCCCACTGTATTTTCTTTCTGAAGAAAATGGTATTAAATTCTTAGCTTTATACGTATCTAAAACATTATACTTATCTCTTATTGCATTTAGTGTTGCATTATCATCTTTGAGAGAATTACATATATTCCCCATTATTTCATTAATATCCACTTCTTCCAACATTACTATATCATCAACTTGCATTTTACCTTCTGTAATTGTACCTGTCTTATCAAGACATAGTGTATCAACTCTAGCAAGAGTCTCTACACAGTACAGTTCTTGCACTAAAGTTTTATGACTAGCAAGTTTTATAGTTCCTACAGCTAGAGCAATGCTCGTAAGTAATGTTAATCCCTCTGGTATCATACCATTTACAGCTGCCACTGTACCTACTACAGATGTAGCTATAGAATCTCCATTTCCAAAATGTTGTTTTGCAAACAATATAATTCCTAGAGGAATTATTATTATACCTACAATTTTTAATATTGCATTTAATGAATTTCTAAGTTGAGAATTATGTTTTTTAGAAATCTTTGCATCATTAGCTATCTTATTTGCATAGTTATCTTTTCCTATATTTTCAACTCTTACAAAAGCTTCTCCAGAAACTACAAAACTTCCAGAATATAAAAAATCGCCTTTATTTTTTATAATAATATCAGATTCACCTGTAACCAAGGACTCATTTACCTCTAATTTTCCATTTAAAACTTTTGAATCTGCACAAATTTGATTACCTGTTTTTAAAATCATAATATCATCTAATACTAATTCTTGTACATCAATCTCTTTTTTCTCTTTTTCTCTTATGACAGATACCTTATTTGAAACTATAACAGATAGATTGTCCAATAATCTTTTAGCTCTTATCTCTTGTATTACTCCTATAATAGTATTAATTACAGCAATAAATATAAATAAGGTATTTTTAAAAGAACCAACTGAAACTAATAAACAGACTAAAACAATATTTATGAGATTAAAAAGTGTAAATATATTGTCTTTAAAAATTTGTTTATATGTTTTGGTTTTTCCATTATCAAATGCATTAATTAAATTATCATCTATTCTACTTTGAAGTTGATTTTTATTTAAACCAACATTTATATCACAACTATACCTTTCTAAATTAACCTTATCCATATTTTACTCCTTTCAACTTAGCACTTTTTTATACTCAAATCTACAAATATATTATAAAATTCTCAATTTTTATATTTTATTATTCTATAGTTTATATAATAAAATATAAATCTAAAGATTTAAATATTATAATTCTTAAGATTTCCTAAATTTTTATGAATTTCGCTATATTTTAGTTAAGTTTTTCTTAATATAAAAGAGTAAATAAAGTTAAGGCAAGATAAATTCAACAATTCTTATTAATATCTATACATAATCATCATATCAATATTCTATATAAGCACTAATACAATTTAAAACTTTATATAGAAAATACCATACATACTAATATACAAAAAAGCTATCTAAACTAGATTAAGTTAGATAGCTTTTTCTTACAAATTTAATTCTCTTTATACTTTAAATCTCTACTTTTTAACTATTTATCTTTGTGACCATGTTAGTATAGGTTTCTTTACTGCCCTTGCATCATCTACTCTTTTGACCAAAGTATTATGTGGAGCAGTTTTCAATAGTTCTGGTTCTTCCTTTGCCTCTTTAGCAACACTTTTCATAGCTTCTATAAAACTATCTAATGTCTCTATACTCTCACTTTCTGTAGGTTCTATCATAAGTGCCTCATTTATAATAAGAGGAAAGTACATTGTTGGAGGATGGTATCCATAATCTAGTAGTCTTTTTGCAATATCGATAGTTTTTATATTGGCCTCTCCTCTTGGCAATCCACCTAATACAAACTCATGCTTACACAAGGTATCTATTGGCAAAATATAATCATCTTTTATACTTTCCTTTATATAATTAGCATTTAAAACTGCCATTTCACTAGCCTCTTTAAGTCCATCCCTTCCCATAGTTAGTATATATGTGTAAGCTCTTACAAGAACTCCAAAATTACCATAGAAATTTTTAATTTTCCCAATAGATTTTTCTCTATCATAATTTAGTACATACTTATCTTCTTTTCTTTCAATTACTGGTATTGGTAAAAAAGGTACTAATTCTTTTTTAACTCCAACAGGACCAGCTCCTGGACCTCCACCTCCATGAGGAGTTGAAAAAGTCTTATGAAGATTAAGATGAACCACATCAAACCCCATATCTCCAGGTCTTGTTATCCCCATAATAGCGTTCATGTTTGCACCATCATAGTACAAAAGTCCTCCTGCTTCATGTACAAGAGTAGCTATTTCTTTTATATTTTTTTCAAATAAACCAAGAGTACTTGGATTAGTAAGCATAAGAGCTGCTACTTCATCATTCAAAACCTCTTTTAATGCATTTATGTCTACAGCTCCATTTTTATCAGATGCTATTTGAATCACATCAAAGTTTGCCATAGCTGCACTTGCTGGATTTGTTCCATGTGCAGAATCTGGAATTATCACTTTGGTTCTCTTATGGTCACCTCTATTTTCATGATATGCTTTTATAATCATAAGCCCTGTAAACTCACCATGAGAACCTGCTGAAGGTTGTAGTGTAACTTCATCCATACCTGTAATTTCTGCAAGTCTTCTTGATAAATCATACATCAAAGAAAGAGAACCTTGAGCTGTATCCGAAGATTGGTATGGATGCATTCCAGTAAAGTTTGGAAGTGCTGCCATATCTTCATTTATTTTAGGATTATATTTCATAGTACAAGAACCCAAAGGATAAAAACCTGTATCAACTCCAAAGTTTTTATTTGATAATAATGTATAATGTCTAACTAATTCTAATTCACCAACTTCTGGCAAATTCAACTCACTTTGTCTTGCCATATCTGGGTCAATCATATCTTCTATTTTTATATCATCTATATCTAACTTTGGAAGTGAGTATGCTTTCCTACCTTTTTTAGATATATCTATCAACAAACTATTGTATTCTTTCATTATAATCCCTCCATTATTCCAACTAACTTATCTATTTCCTCTTTGCTTCTTTTCTCAGTCACACAAAGCAAAGTTGAATTTTTTAATTCTGGATAATTGTATTCTAAATTATAACCTCCTAATATATTTTCTTCTAAGAGTTTATCATTTATAGTTTCTATATTAAGATTTCCTTGTACAGCAAATTCTTTGAAAAACTTACCTTTAAATATTGGCTTATATTTTCCAGTTTGTACAAGTTTATTGTAGGTATAATGTGCTTTTTTCATAGACTGCATACCAACCTCTTTAAATCCTTCTTTACCCATAGTAGCCATATATATTGAAGCTACAAGAGCATTTAAAGCTTGATTTGAACATATATTAGAAGTTGCTTTTTCTCTTCTTACATGCTGTTCTCTAGTTTGTAAAGTTAATACATATGCAATTTTACCTTCTACATCTAAACTTTGCCCAACTATTCTTCCTGGCATTTTTCTAGTATATTTAGATTTGCTAGCTAAAAATCCTACATAAGGACCTCCAAAATTAAGAGGGTTTCCAAGTGATTGAGCTTCTCCAACAACAATATCTGCACCTATCTCACCTGGTGTTTTTAAAACTCCTAATGATATTGGGTCTACACTCATAATTAACATAGCCTTATTTTCATGAGTTATCTTTTCTATTTCTTCCATTTCTTCAATAATTCCAAAGAAATTAGGAGTTTGTATAAGAACACATGCTGTATCTTTGTCTACAGAAGCTTTTAATTTTTCTATATCTGTAGTCCCATATTCATTACAAAAGTCAATTTCTACTATCTCACAATCTTTATATTGTAAGTAAGTTCTTAATACTGACAGAGTTTCAGGATGAATAGTTTTTGACACTACTATTTTACTTTTTCTAGTCTGATTCATTGCCATTATACATGCTTCTATTGCAGCAGTTGCTCCATCATACATTGATGCATTTGCAATTTCCATACCTGTAATTTCTGCAATCATAGATTGAAATTCAAAAACTACTTGTAAAGTTCCCTGACTTATTTCAGCTTGATATGGAGTATATGCTGTATAAAATTCAGATCTTGAAGTTATATGTTTTATAATTGATGGTATATAATGGTCATATGCACCAGCACCAAGAAAACAAGTCAAGTCTTCTAAACTTAAATTTTCTTCTGACAATCTTTTTACTATTTTGCTTACCTCTAATTCAGATTTTCCAATTTCCAAATTTAAATCTCTTTTTAATTTTACTTCTTCTGGTATATCTGAAAATAATTCATCAACTGAATTTAATCCAACTACTTTTAACATTTTTGATTTATCTTCACTTGTAGCAGGTATATATGAAAATTTATTTTCTTTGTTTAATATAATATTATCTTTTTTATATTGTTTTTTATAAAAAGGTTTCTTAACTATCACAGCAGGAACAACTTTTTTTCTGATTGCTATACCTATTTCATTTCCTACTTTTGCATATTCAGAATCTATAATTCCCATACCTAAAATTTTTCCTGTCGTTGGAGATGCACATCCTGTTGTTACAAATCCAACTGTTTTATCACCAATCCTTATATCATATCCATTTCTAGGCATTCCTTTACCTTGCATTTCAAATCCTACTAACTTTCTTTTAGCTCCACTTTCTTTTTCTTTTGATAAAATTGATTTGCCAATAAATGATTCTTTATTTGTTTTCACAAAGATAGATAAACCACCTTCAATTGGAGATATGTGTTCATTTATTTCATGTCCATATAGAGGTAGAGCTGCTTCAAATCTCAAAGTATCCCTACAACCTAGACCAGCTGGACATATATCTTCTCCTCCAACCTTTAGAACTTCATTCCAAATTATTTCTACATATTTATTTTTACAGTATATCTCAAACCCATCTTCCCCAGTATATCCTGTTCTTGAAACTAAACAAGGACAACCACATACTTTTGTTGATGGAATTGACTTATAAAATTTTATTGAGTTTAAGTCTATATCTGTGATTTTTTGAAGAATTTCTTCTGCTTTAGGTCCTTGAATTGCTAATTGACTCACTTCACTAGATATATTTTTTATATCTACATTGTATCCTTCACTTTGTTTTATTATCCATGCTACATCTTTATCTATATTACCTGCATTTATTACTAATAAATAATCTTCTTCACCAAATTTATATATTAATAAATCATCAACTACTCCACCATTTTCATAACACATAGGTGTATATATAATGTCATTTATCTTTAATGTGCTTATATCATTTGTAACTAGGTTTTGTATAAATTTTTCTGACTCTGCTCCCTTTATCTGTACCTCTCCCATATGAGATACATCAAATATACCTGCACTTTTTCTGACCTTCTCATGCTCTTTATTTATACCCTCATATTCTAAAGGCATTTCCCAACCAGCAAATTCAACAAGTTTTGCTCCAAGCTCTTTGTGTATATTGTACAAAGATACTCTTTTCAATTCATTCATATATAACCCTCCCTAGAAAATTAGACCTACTGTATTTAAGTAACTTTGATATTATTTCCTGTACTTTTTCATAAAAAAAAGATATATCAGCATGGAAAATAATCCTAGCCTATATATCCCTGTTTGTATACCTGAAAGATTTAATAATTTAATATTATTTTGCTTCTTCGGTGACTTATAGTATCTTAACTTAAGTCTCTCCAGAGTCCCATCAATTAGCGATATTTTTGCCTGAAAGCTTCTCTAAAAATTGGCATTTCTTAAATTTCTTCTTCGGCGCCTTTTCGTATAAAGGACTCTCTCGCTAATCTCATTTGGAAATATTTATTTTCAATTTTATTGTATGAATATTTCAATTAAATGTCAACACATTATATTTATTTTTTTTTATGTATTAATTTTTTTGTTAAGTTTTTATTATCAATTATTTCTCTTTTATATTATTCACTCTTATGCAAAGATATTATATATTAATGTAAAATAACATTTTCACTTAATTTATTATTAAAATAACACACAAAGAACCAAATGTAAATTTATATTGAGATTTACTATAACATGTTAAAAGTATATTCATAGACTTGATGAAATCGTTTACAATTTTAAACTTGTGAAAAATAAGATTTTTAAAATATACTTGAAATTATTTAGTTTTTATAGAATTTGTATATTTCTTAAAATTCTAGTCACTTTATACTTATGAAATACATTGCTATAAAATTTTATACATTATATTAATACTATAAAATATTAATACTATAAAATTCCAATTTCTGATTCCTTGAACTGTCCAATAAACTAAAATTTATATGTTTGACATCCACTTTGTAAATTTTCCAATCAGCGACTGTGCAAACTTTAAATTCAATGCTACAATTATAATGCCAATTATACTGTACAGAATTGTTGTACTCATTTCACAATCAACTATATAAATACTCTTACTTATACACCAAATGCTTATTGGTAAGCATATGATACTGGTAATAAGTGAAGGTATATATTTTCTTATTATGATTGACTGCCCTATATGAATTACCAAATGTAAGGTATATGCTATAAAACTACCTAACCATAGTAGATATACATACTGATTCTCTGTTATAACTGTAAGTATACAGAAAATAATGCATAAAATAAATTCTTCAAACACAGCAAATGCCATGCCTTCAGTACTATAATTTTTATAAACTTTACTGATAAATGGATACTTCTTATCAAGCATTGATTTATTTTTTTTAAGCCATATTCCAAAACCTATTATCTCTTCCATATCATGAAAAATAAAAAGTAATGGAAACAACCATATATATTTTTCCATAATATCCTCCTACAAAATTTGATTTATCTACTTATTCATCATCTTATAATATTATTTAATGGTTTAATTATTTCATTTCCGTCTTAGTAAAAATACATATTATTCCACATTTTATCAAGAATGTGAACACTGCTTATTAACACATTCTTAACTAAAGTATATTCTAATAGATGAATGATAATAAAACAGAAATAAATGTACTGTTTTTGCCTATAAAAAAAGCACTTTGTACTAAAGTGCCAATCTATTATATATACAAAAAAATAAAAACGGGATAGCCCACTCCGAAAGCCAGCAACCCCAGTTTTTTTCAGTACAATTAAGTACTGTAAAGTGCGGATGAAGGGAGTCGAACCCCCACGCCAATGGCGCTAGATCCTAAGTCTAGTGCGTCTGCCAATTCCGCCACATCCGCTTATCACTCTTTTATTTTACTATATTTCGCCATTATTTTCAATAACTTTTTAAAATTATCTAAAAACTAACAAAATAATGATAATAAAAGGTGAAACTTATTTATATCTTTATTCTACAAGTTCTATTTCCGCTTCATCAACTTTCTTACCAATTATTTGAATACCTACAAATATAGCAGCTATTGCCACTGGTAATACTATATATATTGGCAATCCAAGTCCAGCTGGTATATATCCAAATACAATAGTGATTACTGCTGTAAATATAGCATATGGCATTTGAGTGTTAACATGGTCTATATGATTACAGCCAGCTCCCATTGAAGAAAGTATTGTTGTATCTGAAATTGGAGAACAATGGTCTCCAAATATTGCACCTGTTAAAACTGCACTAGTACTTACTATTACATAAGACATATCAGGATTTAATGAGTATGCTAATGGAATTGCAAGTGGCATAAGTATACCCATTGTTCCATAAGCTGTTCCAGTAGCAAAAGATATTATTGCTCCTAAACCAAATATTAAACTTGGTAATAAGAATGGTGGTAGTGAACCTGATAATAGGTGTATTAAAAATTTAGCTGTACCTAACTCTTTTATTACTGAACTTAATGACCATGCAAGTATTAATATTACACCAGTGATTACTAAACTTTTCATTCCATCTATCCAAACATCAATTGCTTCTGATATTGTAAAAATCTTTTTTACTACAGCCATTATAATAGCAACTAAACTTGCAACAAGTGCAGACTGGAATAATGCTCTAGATGCATCAGATGCACTAAATGCTTCTTTTATTGCTTCAAAAGAATATGGAGAATTTGTAAATAGTTGTATCAGAGCCTTATCGTCTCCTCCCATTATAGATGTATATCCACTATAATAAAATGATGCTAATGCAACTATTATCAATGTTCCTATTGGGATTATAGCATTCCATACACTCAATTTTACTCCATTTTTTGGAGCTAAATCATCCAACTCTTCTACGCCTTCATCAAGGTCTATACTAATTTTTCTACTTCTAGATTTTATCTCAGCTTTTCTCATTGGACCAAATTCTTTTAATAATAATGCTGATATTACAATGAAAGCTAATATTAATATATTGTAAAATCTAAATGGTATTGTATTTAAAAATATACCAAATGCATCTACATCTATACTTATACTTTCAAAAGCATCATGTATTAAACCAACCTCAAGACCTATCCATGTAGATATTATAGCTAAACCAGCAACTGGTGCTGCTGTGGCATCTATTATAAATGCTAGCTTTTCTCTCGATATTTTCATTTTATCTGCAACAGGTCTCATCATAGGACCTACTATTAGTGAATTGGCATAATCATCAAAGAATACTAAAAGCCCCAAAAACCATGTTATAAGCTGTGTCCCTTTTGCTGACTTTGCTCTTTTAGCAAGTGCTTCAGCTATAGCTTTAGCTCCTCCCATTTTAGCAACAAGATTTATTACTCCTCCAATTGCCAAAACCTGTAATATTATCCCCGCATTCCAAGGGTCTGCTAAAGATACTAAAGCTCTGTCTACTAAATCTAAAAATGCCTGTATAAATGTCGCAAAAACATTAATACCACTAGCTTTAATTATAAAACTACCAGAAAGAATACCTATAAGTAAAGAAATTATTACGTTTTTAGTTATAAATGCGAGTATTATAGCAACTAATGGTGGTATTAAAGTTAAAATCCCAAATTTTTCTGCATTGGCTAGTGCAATAGTGTCTATATCTTCTTCTGCAAAAACCATTACTGTTGACATTATGAACATGATTGTCGTCAGAAAAATAATATTAATTTTTTTGTTCCTCATATAAATCTCCCTCTCCTTTTAATTTTGTGAACTGTACGGGGTATTATGTTACAATAAAACTAAAAAAGCCTTGAGTGGTAAACACTCAAGGCTTAAACATTACAATATATCAACAATAGTAAAAATAAATATAATATAATTCCTTAAATGATAGCTCACCACAAATAAACCTGTGACAGTTGTACATATTTTCTATGTACCCCCAGCAATATAATCTTAAAGCATCGATTATAAAACTTCGGCAATATCTCCTTTCCTAATAACTCTCTGTGCTTAACTCCTTATTAGTACTGATAGATTATTGCGCCTCTACCCTTCTATTCACTTTTATTAAACATATTTTGAGTATATATTATTTATTTAAACTTTGCAAGGTAGTTTTTAAAATTTCTAATTTAAAGGAGTTTTTATATTATTGTCGAATTATAAAATTAATTGTATTCATAATAAAAATTTTATCAATTCTATGGAGGAACTACTTTAATGTTATTAATTTATAATGAAAAAACAAACCCTTATTTTAATTTAGCAATGGAAGAATATCTTCTAAAAAATTTTGATGAAGACTTATTTATTTTATGGAGGAATGAACCTTCTATAATTGTTGGAAAAAACCAAAACACACTTTCTGAAATAAATTTAGAATATATAAAAGAATATTCTATACCTGTCGTTAGGAGACAGTCTGGTGGTGGAGCTGTATTTCATGATTTGGGAAATATAAATTTTACATTTATAGCTTGTAACAATAATAATTTTAGTGATTTTAGAAGATTCACTCAGCCCATAATAGATTTACTTAAAACACTAGATGTCAATGCCGAATTTTCTGGAAGAAATGACCTTCTTATAGATGGCAAGAAATTTTCTGGAAATGCTCAATACAACTACAAAAACAAAGTAATGCATCATGGGACTCTTTTATTTTCATCTGAAATAAATGACCTCTCAAAAGCATTAAAGGTTAAACCTATAAAATTTGAAGGAAAAGGAATAAAATCTGTAAAATCTCGTGTAACCAATATAAGTGAACATTTACATTCAAAAATGGACATATTAGAATTTAAAGATGCTATAATGGATTATCTTTCTAAAACAAATACTGATAATACTAATTATTGTTTGAGTGAGCATGATATAAAACAAATAGAAAAGCTTACTAAATCAAAATACGAAACTTGGGATTGGAATTTTGGTAATTCACCAAAATATACTCTTTCAAATGAATTAAAATATTCTGGTGGAAATGTTGAGTTTAATTTAAATGTTGATAAAGGCATAATAACTAGTATAAAATTTTTTGGAGATTTTTTTGGAAAATGTGATGTTGCATTTGTAGAAAATAAACTTATTGGTATAAGGCATGAAGAAAATGCTTTGAGAAATACTCTGGATTCTATTGAAATAAATGACTATTTCTTAGGTGCTGATACTGATATTCTAGTTTCTGGAATTTTAGGTGTTAAATAAAATACATTAAAGATTTTAAAATATTTATAAAATTATGTTTACAGACGTAAAAAATCATGATAATATTTATAACATAATTAAAAATTGATACTTCTTATCCAGAGTGGTGAAGGGACTGGCCCTATGAAACCCAGCAACCAGTATATTTTTATATACATTGGTGCTAAATCCTGCAGTATTATACTGAAAGATGAGTCTAAATTAGCTTTTAAAGCCTGAGTTTAAACTCAGGCTTATTTTTATTTTGCAGTGTGATAAAGAATGGTATTTTATTTTTAACTAATCAATTATATTCAGGAGGGAATTTATATGAAATTCAAAAAATTATTATGTTTGTTATTATGTCTAGTACTAACTTTAGCTGTGGTTGGATGTTCTAAAGCTAAAGATGATAAAAAAATTGTTGTTGGTGCTACTTTAGTTCCAGGAGGAGAGTTATTAGAAGAATTAAAACCACTTATTAAAGAAAAAGGATATACTTTAGAAGTTAAAAACTTTGATGATTACATACTTCCAAACGAAGCTTTAAATAATGGTGAAATTGATGCAAATCTATTTCAACATGAACCTTATCTAAAAGAAGCTGTTAAGGCCAAAGGTTACAAAATAATGGCTGGTAAAAAACTATATGTATGCCCAGCAATACTTTACTCTTATAAGATAAAATCTGTTGATGAATTTAAAAAAGGAGATACAATTGCAATAAGCAATAACCCATCTTCTTGTTCTAAGAACCTTAGATACCTTGAAAGTATTGGACTTTTAACGTTACCTAAAGGGGATGGATTAGTTAGTCCTAAGGACATAATAGAAAATCCAAAGGGAATACAATTCAAAGAGTTAGATATTGCTCAAATTCCATCTTCTCTTCCAGATGTGACTGCTGCATTTATAGATACTACTTATGCTGTACCTGCTGGTCTTGATGCCAAGAAAAACGGAATTTATACAGCTCCTATAAATGACGAGTATGCAAATCTTTTAGCATTTAGAACTGAAGATAAAGACAGTGAAAAGATTAAAGTTCTACAAGATGTTCTTACATCAGATAAAGCAAGAAGCTTAATTGAAGAAAAATACAAAGGTATTGTGATTCCTACTTTTTAGTATATTTAGTATAATTTTAATATTATTATTCTAATCTTGTTGAATATTGACTTATTAAGTGCTACCATTTAAATAAATCTATGTTTGTGGAGGAAGATTACTATGGCTATAGAATTAAAAAAGGGACAAAAAATAAACCTTACAAAAAAGGAAAATAGCAATTTAGGTGAAATCTTAGTTAATTTAAATTGGAATCAAAAAGTACAAAAAAAGGGTTTTTTTGGCTCTTTAAGAAGCAGTAATATAGATTTAGATTTGGGTTGCCTATTTGAGATGAAAAATGGTGTAAAAGGTGCTGTTCAAGCATTAGGAAATGCCTTTGGTAGTTTAGACAATCCACCTTTTGCTCAATTAGATGGAGATGACAGAACAGGAAGTAATACACAAGGAGAAAATTTAAGAATAAATGGTAATAAAATAAAAGATATAAAAAGAATACTTATTTATGCTTTTATATACGAAGGTGTAGCTAACTGGTCTGAAGCTGATGGAATTGTAACAATCAAACAAAAACAAGATTCAGACTTAGTTGTCAAACTTGATGAACATAAAAATGGCTATAATATGTGTTCAATAGCATTGATAGAAAATGTAAATGATGAGACATTCAGTGTTGAAAAAGTAGTTAAATACTTCAAAGGTCATAGAGAAATGGATACTGAATTTCATTGGGGATTAAAATGGGTTGCAGGAAGAAAATAAATACATTATTTAGGAGACTATGAGTAAATTTTCTCATAGTCTCTTTTTTATAGAAAAATTATTTATTTTCTTTTTAATTTTTATATAATGCTGACCTTTCAAATATTTATATTATTATGCATTCTTATATGGCCAATATTTTTTCTCCTCTATTTGTGCTATCCATCCCACACTTAAAGGAATACACTTTTCGCGCTTTTCTGTAAATAATCATTATTCTGTAAATAAAGTAAAAATTTATTCAGTACAAAATAATTTTACTTAATTAGTTCATATTTTATAAAGTACATTTTAGCTATTATAAACAAACTCTTTATCCAATATTTTTTCAAATTCTAATATTGGCATTGGTTTATAAAATACAAATCCCTGAACTAAATCACACCCAATATCCCTAAGAAATTCAACTTGTTCCTTGCATTCAATGCCCTCAGCAACAGTTGTGATATTAAGTTCTTTTAACATATGTACAATATTTTTTATTACTATTTTCTCTTTATCTTTATCTAAACTAGCCTTGAAAAACATAGAATCAAGCTTTAAAACATCAAATGGTAAATCTTTTAAAACACTTAAAGACGAATAACCTTTTCCAAAATCATCTAAAGAACAAGTAAATCCATTTTCATGCAAATCATGTATAATTTCCAAAAGATGTTTTTGATTCTCAAAAGCAACACTCTCTGTAAATTCAATTTCTATAGTATTTTTAGGTATCCTGTATTTATTTTGTATATTGGAATAAGTTTCTACAAATTTAGTGTTATAAAATTGTATTCTTGAAACATTAACTGATATCTGAACAAAAGGTTTATTTTCATCTAACCTCTTTCTAATCCATTTACAAACCTCCTCAAAAACATACTTATCTACTAAGGCAATAAAAAAATTCTTCTCAAGTACTGGAATAAATATTGCTGGAGATATAATACCTTTATCCGGAGTAAGCCAACGAACTAAAGCTTCTGCACAATTTATTTTTTGACTATGTAAATTAACTTTAGGCTGTAAATAAACTATAAATTCTCTTTTTTCAATAGCTTCATGTATTCTACTCTTGATAGTATTTTCTTCAATCATTTTTTTACGAATACTGTCATTATAAAAAGCATAATTAGTACCTGGTTTATTCTTAACAGTTTTTTGTGCAAAATTTGCTCTATTTATTAAACCATCTATACTTAATTTTTCATTTACATCTTCAATACAACAAATTCCACTAACAACAGTAATACTATGTTTATTTTTAATTTCATTTGTTATATTAATTAGTTCATTGTCTACATCTCGTTGTCTTACCACTAAATCTTCCTTATCTACATAGCATCTTAACGCAACAAATCTATCTGCAATTTCTCTTGCAAATATTTCATATTTCCCTATGTCATTCATCATAAGATTAGCATATCTTTTCAGTATCATGTCACCATAATCATATCCAAATATATCATTAATGTATTTAAAGTTTTCAAAATCAATATAGAATACAGCAAATTTCTTATCCTTATGTATACAAATATTTTGATTTGCATCCAATTTAAATTTTTCTATAGTATTTACTCCTGTTAGTTCATCTTTATATGCAATATTTTTTAAATCTACATTTAATTTTTCCAGTCTAACCATTTTTTTACTATATTGTAAAATCAATATGATACATGCTAATATACCTATAATAGATATAATTATTATTAAAGTCATTAAGTAATTACTTTTTTCTTTAGAAAAGTTTTCTATTTTAAACACTGTATCATTTGCAAGAGAAAAAAACTCTTCACTTATACTTAATAACTGGTTATTCTGTTCTTTCATTCTTACTTTTTTAATTTCAATATTTAAATCTTCCCACTTTTTTTCTAATAAAAGTAAGTCCTCATTGTATTCATTACAATCAGTGATTACTAAACCATAATCTCCATGCCCTGTAATCAACTCCTGTAGGATTTCATCAATATATTCTATTAATTCATCATTTGGTTGATGATTCATCTCTAGTTTAGTTAGACGTTGGCTAGCTCCACGAACAATCCCAACATAATTAATCAATTTTCCATAATCTCCAACATTATGAATTAATTTAATAGAAATAAAACTTATAAAAATCAACAAAATAAATAAAACTAAGATAATTCTCCTCAAAAATCTCTTCATAAAACACCTTTATCCCCTATATTGTTTTTTATGTTTATTGAATACCTTCAAACTATTTTTTCTAATAATATACATGCGTTTACAATAAATTTTCTATACAATTAGAATATATAAACCTTGTTTTACATAGTTCATCTTTAGAGTCCTCTATATATACAAAATTTTTTCTAATATATAAGTTCTTATAGATTATTACTCTTAATGTAATTTATAAACTTTTTAATTACAAACCACCTATTAAAATTATATCATTATAATTATATATTATTATATAACTTAATTATATTTAAGAGTTATTCTTTTTGTCTAGTATAACTTCATATTTTATTAGATTTTGAATAGATTTATCTTATTATAGATAATATTATTGTTTAAACTATATCTTTTTTATGCAAAAAATAAACTAGGAGTTCTTAAAAACTCCTAGTTTATTTGATAATCATTTTATAAAAAATACATTTTGGTTATATCGGATTATTAATTTACCGCTTTTGAAGCATCATCTATCATTTTATTTAAAGATGTTAGACCACCATCATTTACATACCATGTTGGTGAATCTAAATATATTATATTATCATTCTTATATGCATCCATAGATTTTATTATATCATTGTTCAAAACAGATTTTGCAGTTGAGCTTTCTTTTACATCACTGCCAGTAGCTATTCCTCTATCTATAACGAACATAACTTCTGGATTTTGTTTAGCTATATATTCAAAAGTAATATTTTGTCCATGACTTGATTCTTTTATATTTTTATCTTTATTTTCAAATCCAAAACTATTGTATAATATACTAAATCTTGATTCTTCACCAAATACACTTAAATTACCTTCATTTACCATTATAGTTAAAGCATTTAAATTTTTATCTGTTACTTTTTTATTCAAAGTTTCTATTTTCTTTTCAATTTTACTAAATTCTTGATTTGCTTTTTCTTCTACTCCAAATATTTTTGCTATTTTGTCTATATTATTTTTAACAGATTCTAAGTACTTCTTATCATCTTTACTTGTACTTATTGTTGGTGCTATTTTTGACAATTGCTCATAAAAATCTTCTTGTCTTCCATTTATTATAATTAAATCTGGATTTGCCGACTTTATACCTTCTAAATCTGGTTCTTTTAATCCTCCTAAATCTGCATACTTGTCATCCTTATATTTTTCTAAAGATGCTGGTAAACTCGCTTTTGGAAGTCCTACTAAATTCTCAGCTACACCTAATGCATCCATTGTATCTAAAGCCGAATAATCAAATACTACTACTTTTTTAGGATTTAATTTTACATCTGTTTCTCCCAAGTTATGAGTTATCTTTATGGTATTATTTGAATTTTCTGATGTTTTTGATTCATTCTTTTTACTTCCACCTAATGCAAACACTGTCACTAATCCTATAATAGCTACTGCTGCTACTATTGCTGCTTTTTTATTCATATCAATATTTTCCTCTCTCCTATTAATCTTTATTTTAATTTAAAAACTTTATAAAAAATTATATAGCAAGTTTATTTTCATATACAATATTTTAAAAATAAATACAGATTCGATTTCCATTTATATTCTTAATGTTAAAATTCATCTCATAAATATCTTCTAAAACTTTTTCATTTACTATCTCATCTGTACGACCTACTTTTTCAACTTTTCCATTTTTTAATGCAACTATATTATCTGAATAACATGATGCAAAATTTATATCATGCATTACTAATACTATAGTCTTATCTAACTCATCACAAAGACTTCTAAGTACCTTCATCATCTGTACGGAATGGTTCATATCCAAATTGTTCAGTGGTTCATCAAGTAATATGTACTCTGTATCTTGAGCTATTACCATTGCTATATAAGCTCTTTGTCTTTGACCTCCACTCAATTCATCTAAATACTTATGTTGTATATCAGTCAACTTCATATATTCTATTGCTTCATCAATATAATTTTCATCCTCTTTAGTTAGATTACCTTCACTATATGGAAATCTTCCAAATCCAACTAATTCTCTTATTGTAAGCTTTAAAGTTATATTGTTAGATTGTTTAAGAATAGCTATTTTTTTTGCTAATTCTTTATTGCTATAATTAGTCAAGCTTTTTCCTTCTATTATTACTTCTCCACCATCACCTCCTATAAGTCTTGTAACTATTGATAGTACTGTACTTTTTCCAGCTCCATTTGGTCCTATAAAAGATGTTATCTTTCCCTTTTCTATACTAAAAGAGACATCATCTACAACATTTTTATTCTTATATCTTTTAAATATATTTTTTATCTCTATCATCTATTTGCCCCCTTTAATAGTAATTGAATAAAGTAAATTCCTCCTATAAAATTTATTACTACACTTAAAGTTGTATCAAACTTAAATACATGTTGTATAAAAAATTGACCTATTATCAATGTAATCATCCCTATCAACATAGAACCCGAAATCAAGTATGTATGCTTATATGTTTTAAAAATTTCTCTTGTTATATTAGCAAGTAAAAGTCCTAAAAATGTCATAGGTCCAATAAGTGCTGTTGATATTGAGACTAAAATTGCTATTAATATTATCATTTTTTTAACTGCTTTATCAAAATCTACACCTAAATTAATTGCTTGTTCTTTACCTAACGACAATACATCTAAATACTTTATTTCATCATATATAAAAGGTATTATGGCAATAATTATTATAAATGCTATTAACAATACATTAGTGTTTATATTGTTTAAACTTGCCATTATACTAGTTTGTAAAGCTAAAAATTCATTCGGGTCTATCATTACCTGAATAAATGTTGTTGCACTTTTAAATAAGGTTCCAAATATCATTCCTACTAGGATTAAAAAGAAAATATTATTTTTATTTTTTTCAAATAACATCTTATATAATAACAATGAAGCTCCAATCATCATAGCTACATTAATAATAAAATTATAATTTTCATTTATAATCAGACTACTGCTTGAACCAAATATGAATACTATTATAGTTTGAATCATTACATACAATGAATCTAAACCTAGTACACTTGGTGTTAATATTTGATTGTTTGTAATTGTTTGAAACACTACAGTAGTAAATGCTATACATCCTCCACCTAATACCATAGCAAATATTTTTGGTATTCTTTGTGATAATGCATATTCTAAATGATTCATGTCTATTCCATAAATTATAAAAAGTGCTATTGATATGAATAGTAATATACTTACAAAGTAAATTTTTTGATTGAGACTAAGCTTCATTTACATTCCTCCTTAATATTAAATAAAGGAATAGTATACTTCCTATAACTCCAACTGTAAGCCCTATAGATATTTCATATGGATAAATAATAATTCTTCCAAAAATATCACATATAAGTACAAATATCGCTCCAAGTAAACCAGTATACCATATGTTTGCTCTTATATTATCACCCATATACAAGGATACGATATTTGGAACTATTAGACCTATAAAAGGGATATTACCAGCTGTAACGACTACACATACTGTAACAAGTGCTACTATTATCAGACCTATATTGACAATTCTTTTGTAACTAAGACCTAAGTTTGTCGCAAAATCCATACCCATACCAACAACAGTAAATTTATTTGCATAAATATATGCTAATATTATAAGGGGTATTGTGATATATAATATCTCATAATTTCCTTTAAGTATCATAGAAAAGTCACCTTGCATCCAAGAACTAACATTTTGACTCAAATCGTATTTATACGCGATAAAATCCGTCATAGAACCTATTATATTTCCAAACATTATACCTACTAATGGTACAAAGATTATATTTTTAAATTGTAACTTCCCTATTATTTTCATAAACGTAAAAGTCCCTACAAGAGAAAATACAAATGCTATTATTGTCTTTGTAAAAATAGAGGCAGTTGGTACTAAAAGCATACATATTACTATCCCAAATTGTGCTGCATCTATTGTAGCACCTGTTGTAGGTGATACAAATTTATTCTTACTTATCTGTTGCATTATAAGACCTGCTATGCTCATTCCTACACCAGCAATCAATATACTTATTAATCTTGGTATTCTACTCATGATAAATATCATAAGTTTATGCTGATTTTTGGCAAATATATGCATTATATTTATATCTTCAGCTCCTATAAATAAAGAAAAATAAGACAAAATTATTATTCCTATGACTAAATACCTTTTCTTCATTCTCCCTCCTTAAAAATCTTTTATTAATTAAAATGAAAATTATTATCATTTTCACTTTTATAGTTTATCAATAATAATTATCATTGTCAATACATATCTATATCTGTTTTTAACATAAAAAATGTTACTAGAATTGAAACTTCTAGTAACATTAAAATTTAATTTAATAAATTATGAACGCCAATTTAAATATGTAGATATTATTTGTATAAATATACTATTTTATAAATTTAAGTTCTTTATTATATTATTTTAGTATATATTTAAAGAGCCTATAAAAATTACCACTAGAGATTAACTCTATATCTTTCTTTTTATAACCTCTATTTTCAAGCTCTACTACTATGTTCTGTGCTGTATGTGTGCTTTCAAGACCATCTACACTTGGCACACTAGCATTTCCAGTAAAAGAACCTATAGTCTCTTTCCCTAAGTAATCGCTAAAATCAAAACCAAAAGATACATGTTCTATACCTATAAGATTTACCATATAGTCTATATGGTCAACCAAATGTATTAAATCTTGCTTCTTAGGATTACTATTAGTAAATCCTCTAAAACTATTTATTCCAACTAATCCACCTGTATTTGAAATTTCTTTTAATTGATTATCTGTAAGATTTCTTTTAGCATCACATAAACTCCTAGCATTAGAATGAGAAGCTATAACTGGCTTACTTGCAACAGACATTAAATCCCAAAATGATTTTTCATTTAAATGTGACACATCTACTATCATGCCCAATTTTTCCATTTTATTGACTGCTTTTTTACCTATTTCAGTTAAACCACGATTTTCATCCCCTAAACATCCTGTAGCAAGTTCATTCTGTTCATTCCAAGTTAATGATGCATGTCTTGCACCAACTTCTTTATAAAAATAATCTAGTAAATCTATATTTCTTCCAATATGGCTTAATCCTTCAAGACCAATTAAAATATTTATTTTGTTTTCACTTATACCTTTATCTATATCTGAATATTTTTTTACTATGTTTACAACATCTTTCATATCTTCAATTTCATCTTTTATAGAGCTTATAATTTGTTTAACTCTTTTTTCAGGCTCTTTATCATATGGTGGGTCTATCCATATTACAAAAATAGCTCCTTCTATATTTGCTCTTTTAAAATTATCAAGATGGATTCTTCTAAATACATCTTTTTCCCCGTTAAGCCTTCTTATTGTTACATCTGCCCAAGTATCTGAATGTCCATCGAAAATCATAACAACCTCCAATTAAATAAAAATCTTTCTAATAAATAAAAATCTTTCTAAAAAACAACTTTTTTTCACGTAAAATTATATCAAAATATTTCCTACTAAAAGACCAAAATAATTACCGACTATGTATCCAAATGTTCCAACTATAAGTATTGGCCCTACTAGCTTAGACCATCCTTTTGATATTGCCATAGCTGCTGCTGTTGTAGGACCACCAATATTTGCATTAGATGCAAGAATAGCTTCTTCTAAACTAAACTTAAATATTTTTGCAACTATAAATGTAACTAGCATGTTTATTAGTACCATTATTCCGCAGTATAAAAGTAGTAATGGTGATTTTTGAATTATTAATGTTATTGAAGCAGGAACACCTACTACAACAAAGAATATATATATTAAAAATGTACCCAATTCCTGTGCTCCTTTTATATCACCAAAGAAATTAGGCATAAATGTGGCAAACAACATAGTCAAAGTAGTTATTATTAGATATTGATTTCCAAATAAAGTATTTAACATTGCTAAAAAAGGATTTGATAATGGTATTATAGCTTTAAACCAAGTTGATAGTTCTACAGATACTGCGACAATTATAAAAGCACTACCAATGGCTATTGCTATATCTTTTAAAGATATTTCTTTTCTTCCCCAATAATTTGCTGCTACTGTTTCTCCTTCAGTTATACCTATACTTTCCATTTCATCTACATGTGGATGTTTAAAATGTTTTCTAAAAAATCCAATTGATGGTATAGCTATTAAGACAAAGAAATATAATGCCATTAAAAGATTATCTGCTACAACTGTTGCTGATACTAATTCTCCTGGCGCATCAAACGCGCCTGACATAGCAGCAAAGTTTACATTTCCACCTATATAAGAACCTGTCATCATAGCTGCAACAATATTTAAATCTGGTACTACATTTTTTAATGCCAAAAATCCAATCATAGCTCCAAGTACAGTTCCTACAGAACCTACAAGAAATATAATGAGCAATCTTCCACTTTCTTTCCATATCTTTTTAATGTTACATTGATATAACAATAAAGCTATGGCTAAAGGAACAACATATCCCCATACTTGGTCATATACAACAGACTCTACTGGTATAATATTTAGATTTGATAATAACATTGCTCCTACAAGAGCTATTATTGCTCCCGACACTTTTGATGCCCAATTGTACTTTTGTTCCAAATAAATACTAAATGCTGCCCATCCAGTTACAACTGCCCATAATACCCAAATATTATCAGGACTTACAAAACTCTTCATCTTAATTACCTCCATTTCATTAAATTAAAATATCGTTATCAATATTCAATATATTGAATATTAATACTATTATAATGCATCTTTTCAGAAAATTCAATATAGCATAAAAAATACTTGTATTGTAAAACTTTTTTTTTATTTTATTAATCTTTATAAATTATATGTTATAATCATGTCTGAGGGGGTTTGTATCTAATGAATATAGATGTTGGAAGCAAAATTAGATCTCTTAGAAAATCTAAAAATATAAGTATCTCTACTTTAGCAAAAAATTCAGATTTAAGTACAGGCTTAATAAGTCAAATTGAGCGTAATATGGTTGTTCCATCTATTGTAGCAATGTGGAAAATATCAAAAGCTCTTGATATAAATATAGGTTATTTTTTTGAAGAGATTGGAAGAGAAGACTCTGATATAGTAGTAAAGAAAAATAATCGAAAAAAAATAGTAACTAATGATTCTACAAAATTTTATGAACTTCTTGTTCCTAATTTATCTGGGAAAAAAATAGAATTTATACTTGTTACGCTAGATGGTCATACACAAAAAAACAGTGAATTTGTGACACACGAAGGAGAAGAATGTGGCTATATAATAAAAGGTAAAATGAAGATAACACTTGGAAATAAGGAATATCTATTGGAGGAAGGAGATAGTTTTTATTTTAACAGTACTATACCACATGTGTATGAAAATTATGATGATGAGGTATGTATCTCAGTCTGGGCAATGACTCCACCTTCATTTTAACATATTGAGTTCTTACTTAAATATAAATTGATAAAAATCTGAAATAAATTAGTATGATAAACTTTACTATAATTTATTTCAGATTTTTCTAGTTTATTATTTATATATCAGTCATTATATGTTAAGTAGGCAGTTCTCGTCTAAAATGTTAGATAGTATCTCTTCAGTTCCACTCATTCCATTGAAAGAACTTGATATAAATGAATTTTCTATTTCATTTTTATTTATATCACCATGCTTCAATACATAGGATTTATTTGAGATATTAAGCATACCATAGTCCATAATAGAATCTCCAACTGCATAAAAATATTCTATTCCTAATTCTTTAGTCAAGTATTTTATAGCATTTTCTTTTGAAATTTCTTTTGGTATAAAATATATTTTTCTGCCACTCACATAAAACTTCCAATTTTTTGATTCCAATATATTTGTATATTCTTTGATTGAATCCAAATTAAATCTTGATAAATCAACAACTATATAAAAAAATGTATCTTCTGCAACTTTAAAATTAGTTATTCCATCTACATTCAAATAGTCTTTAAATTTATGAATCATACTTTCAATGGGCTCATAATCAGATTTTAGTTTATCTATTTTTTCACTCCATGATTTCAATATTTCATTATCTTTAAGTATAACTCCTCCATTTGAAGTTATACTCCAAGGAAAATAAATCCCATATTTATTAAATTCTATACGCTTAAATTGCTCCACTGTTCTAGTAGTTGTAGGTATAAACATACCATAATATTGTATTTGCTTTATTAAATTTATAGTATCTAAAGATATATAAGATATTTCTTTTTCCCTATAAATTTCTATATTAGTATATTTACTATCAGCATTTAAAAATTTATTGGAGTAAATGATACTCCTGTCTAAATCTGAAAAAACAATCATTCAATATTCTCCTGTCTAATATATTTCCTAAATATCTTTCATATTTTTTATTATTCCACAACATTTATAGGCTTTTAAATCCATTTGTTCAACTTCAACATTTTTCTCCTTAGCTAATATGAATATATGGTCTAAAGATTTATCATTTAAGTCTTTAACAAGAATCTTATACGGAACTCTTCTAAGTAAAACCCTTGTCGTTTCCCCTACACCTGGTTTGATAAAGTTAATATCTGTTATGTTATACTTTTCTTTTATATTTAAAACATCAAAGTATCCATCTCTTGTTATAATGTCACTTTCCCAGTTTTCAACTTCATCAGATATATTCTTAAATTGATTTTTAAAACATTCTTCTATAGTTTTGATATAGTTCATAGATTCATCTTTATCTTTTAAATGTCTATAAAACTTAGCTCCATGAAAGTCATTTTTACCAATTAAATCCTCTCTTAGTACAGTTCTACTTACTAAACCAGAAACGGTTGAATTTAAACATGCACTTGGTATTAAGAAATCTTCTCTAATTCCATAAAGTCCTGAATATCCAGCAGGGTCAGCTAATACAGCAAGTGTTGAGTCAAAATATTTTTTAAATTTAACATTAAGTTCATCACATGCTTTTTCAAGTTCTTTTGATATAGTTCCCTTACCAGTCCATCCATCTAAAAATTGAATTTTTGAGCTCGGATGATTCTTTACTATATATTCAATTGCATTCATATCTATTCCCTTATCTCTTATTATAGAGATTGTATAGTGAGGTAAACTTATATTATACTTGCTTCTTATATATCTTTTTGCCAAAATACCAATAGGTGTTCCTGCTCTAGCAAGTGAAACTAGTACTACATCATTTCCATTTTTTTTAATTATTTTTTCACACATAACTCCTATAGAAAATGCAAGTTTATCTTTATTTTCTCTTAGTTTCTCATGATATAAATTCAGATAATCTTCACTAACTTCATACTCTATTGGTATCATTTCTGAATAATGTCTACCATTTTGTATTTTTAATTCTCTTTCTTTATTTCCTTCTTCTTCAATTAAATTTGATATATCTTTTAATAAAAAAATAACATCATCTTTAGAATACGTGCTAAAATCTCTCATATGACTCAACTCCTATCTTAAAATCGTGATATATTTTATCCTGTTAAAACACTTTAGCTACAACATACTATAGTTAATTCTTTTATACTTGTTTTTTTAATTATATCAATAAATTCTAGATAAGAATTTTCACTTTTATTCAGCTCTACAAATAAATAACACTTAGAAAAATTATGTTTATCTATATTGTAAATATAATTTTGAATATCTATATTATAAAAACTCTTTAGCATAAATTTACTTTTAATAGGATAATTATTCTTATCAATATTAATAATTGGACTTCTTGTTGTTGAATGATAGTATATATCATATTTATTTTCTTTTTCTTTTGCAAACAGCATAGGTATATACATAAATTCTTCAGTACCTAAAAATAGAATCTTTTCTTTTTCATTTTTTAAAGATTCTTTACTGGCCATAGTTATTTTTTTACTTTCTCTCTTAACGATTTCTTTTAATCTAAATTGTTCTCTTCTATTAATTCCAAATCTTCCTGTATATTTTACATATTTCTTATTTCCAATATAATCTTCTAAATCAACATAAATATGATTTACTACTAAATTTACTTTATCACTTGAAATAGTCTCTAATTTAGTAATACTATAATTATCGTTGTAATTTGAAATAATATCTTCATCTATATAAAATTTAAAGTTTCCTTTAAATAAGTATACAAAATCTATCTTACAATCTAGCTCTCTTTCTAAACGAGTAACTTTACTTAAATTTTCATCACTTACCCAATTGAGTATTGAGCATATAGTGTATTTCTTTTTAGGATAAATGCTTTGAATTTTCCTAATTATATTCATGCATGTATTGGCTGTGGTAATCTCATCATCAACCAATATTATCTCATCTCCAAATTTAAAGTTGTTAAGCATACCAAAGTATAAATTCTGGTCTGTTGCATGGGAATGTTCCTCTAAAAATTCCAGATTTTCTAACTCGTCAAACTGCTCTCTAGTAGTATGAATAAATTCATAATCTCCACATAAGTAATCAAAAAAACTATGCCCAACAGCTGTACCAGTTTCAGCAAAAGCTATAACAGTACCATTTGATTCTTCCTTATTTTTTTCATTATAAATTGTAGCCATTAATTTTCCCAAATTATCCATCTCACTTGGCTTACATGCTAAATGTTTACCGAGTTTCTTTGAGATAAACAAAAAACGTCTTTTGCTATTATTTCTTATTCCTACGTCTAAAAAATCATTTAGTTCTAAATTCAATGGATTATCAATAATGTCAATCTCACAATTAAAATTTAAGCAATTCTTCATAGTCTACTCCTTTATTTAATACACCATATATTTTAGATAGAATCAATGTTTTTTTAGCCCATAAAAAATGTGGATTTGTTTCATTCATTCTCTCTCCTAATACACCCTTGCTCACACCATACTTACTGTCTGTACTATCCAGTATATCCAAAGCATCAGCAAAATCTTCATATGATACTGTAGATAGCGCTTGTACAATTTGAATTTGCATTGGATGAATTACGGTCTTTCCAATTAATCCATGATATTTATCCAATAATATTTCTTCTATATACTTATTTCTTATATCCTTATTCGTCATATCAAAAAATTCTGATACTCCACCACTTATAGGTATATCTAACTCTGGTCTTTGAAGATATGTGATTATATCTAATATAAATGAAGAACAAATCAAATTATTATATATAGAGAAGTTTTTATCTCTCCTTATACCATACATCCCTAATATATCAGTTATGCCTACTCTAATGCTTAATATTCTTGACTTATGTCTTAAAATAGCATTGTACAAATTAGTAAAACTAAGTTCTTTTTTTTCATTATATATAAATTCTTTTGTCTCTACTATCGGAATAACATACATATCTTGAAGATTCATAGAATCTAAAGCTTCTATACAATTTTCAATTAACTCCGAATTTGCTTTAGGAATTAATATTCCTGTTATAAAATGACTATTTTTAATTATAATCTCTTTAATTCTCAACAGTTGCTCCACATCTTTTATTCTTACAAAAATTAGTGGTATTCCATCTTTATTAGTTATACTTTCATTGCTAATATTTTTTAAAATTAATCTAAGATTCTCTATAGCCTCTAACTCTCCATTTACTCCAACAGCATCTTCTAAACAAATAGCTAATGGTCTAACTCCCTTAACATCCCCTATAATACTCTTATAAATCATATTATATTGAGTAGCTGGAACGTATAAAAAAGCGCCCAGTGCATATTTCAACACATCTTTTTCAGTCTTAGCACTAAAATCTTCTGGCTCCTTCAAAAAAATTCTCTCTAAATCATCTTTGCAGATATAATCGAAATATTTCAATGTCTAGCCTCCTCATATACATAGAAAGGGCCAACTTTATACAAATTAGCCCTTAATATAATACTACTTATTATAAATTATAGTCGTATTTAATTCTTCCAATCTCTTTGTATTATCCTTAATTAAAGCTCTATTGTTTTCTTCTATTCTCATAGTTTCATCTATACCAGATTTGATAGTATTGTACATTTTTTCCAATGTTTCTATTTGAACAGAACTTGTTCCAGCCATTCTAGCTATTTGTGCACTTTGAGTACTTACATTTTGTGCATTTCTAAGCAATAATTCATTAGTTTTGTCATCAAGTGCTTTTAGAGATTTTGCTTGTAATTCTTGCTTTTTAAGTAATATAGCTTGAGATAAACATTGTTTAAATACTGGTAAAGTTACGACAAATGCACTATTTATTTTTCTAATTAAACCATAATTATTATGTTGCATACCTCTAAGCATAGGTATTGTTTGGATAGCTATATTTTCTGCTATCCTTAAATCATAGACTCTTTGATTTAACATATCATAAACTTTTAATAGTTCTTGATAATTGACAACATCCATTTGATCTCCACTAGTCTCTGATTTTTGTTTAAAGAAAGGTAGTATTTCATTATCCATTTCTTCTATTGCCATTTCTCCAGCAACAATATATTTTTGAAGTTCATTATAAAACTCAAAGTTTTCATTTAACATAGCACCTATTTGCTTATTAGAAAGTGCTATATCTCTTTCGTATTGCTCAAGCTCAATTTGAATTTTCTCAACTTCTCCTCCCAATGTTTCATACTTTTGAAACATCATTTCAATGGCATTATTAGCTTTTTTGAAAAGTTTTTGAACGAAATTTGGTTCCTTAGTTTCTTGAAAATCGTCTAAATCAAACTTATCCATTATTTTAGTTAAATGAACCAGCATTTTAGAATTTTCTTCATTTCTATTTAATTTTATTGTATTTAAAAGGCTATCAGAAACTCTTGCTACTCCTTCAGATGCTTTCCTACCAAACTGTAAAATCGTATCTGGATTTTCTACTTCTATAAGAGATGTCAATGCCTCAACTTCCTTAGACTTTCTCAGTTCATTTTTTTTATTATTTGTATATTCCATTATATCGAAGTTTTCTTCTTGAACTGCTGTAGGCAAATTCTCAGTAACCTCTACAGAGTTCTTATCTTTTGAAAAACTATTTATATTTATCCCCATCTAAAATCGTCTCCTCTTTCCAAAAATTTTTTTAAGTAAAGGTATATCATTTTCAAGCGAATTTAATTTAAGGTCATATACCATTTTATCCAATCTGTGTACATCAATCAATTGGTTATTTATAACATTCTCTATATTGTTTTCTCCTCCTGGACATAATATGATAATATCAAATCCAATCTTACTAAGTAAAAGCATAAGAAAAACTATTTCTTTATCAAATACAATACTCTTGTACATGTATATAATCAATTTTGGGTTTATAAGTGAGTAATCGAAATTGTTCATCATATGAACAAATTTCTTATCCATGTGAAGTACTGTAAATAGACCTTTTATCTTGTCTTCTCCACTTAAACCATTCAAAAACATACTTCCTTCTAACAACTCTTCCACTTTCTCTAAAATCATAATTTGTTGATTCAATGCTAGTGTTGATATGGAATAATCTTTATTATTTAAAACAGAGTTTTTATCTATTGCACCTTTTGAATCCAATAAAAAGGATAAACTAAAAGCTTCTCTTGTAAAAGCTTTTGAAAATCTATCTACATCTCCATTAAATTCAATAAATGTTGAACTTTCCGAATCTCTTAATAAATCTAAAAACTTAATATATTCATTCTTATCGTTATATATTCCATTAATCTTAGAAAGAAAATTTGGAGCTTCTACAATAGCATCATTAAACTTAAATCCTGGTCTTAATTTAAGTGGTTGATTCCAGTATATTGATATTTCATCAACAGTTGAACTTAGAAGTAGATTTTTTATTTTTCTATCTTGGAGTTGCCAAGGTTTTATAAATCCTGCATCATTTAACAATTCCTCACTTATACGCTTTGATGCTTCTGCCCCAACAGTAAAAGCTTTTTTTACAGAACTTTTATCTATTTTTTCCCCTAAAATAACCCTTTCTTCAAAAGAAATTTTTTCTTCTATTATGTTGGCTTCTTCAAACTCTATATTGTATCTTTCTGATTTTAAAATATCTATATTACTCTTTGAATTTGGATTAAGATATAAAACATCAAAACCTGCCAAGTATAATATTAAGAGTAAATAAACTTCATGTTTTTTTATATCTCCATAAAATATTACTTTTGGAGCTTCATTTTTATTTATATCTAAAGCACCGATATAAATTTTTATCCATGCCATTATTTTCACTATAAAATTTTGTTTAACTCTATCATTAGTAAATTCTTTTTCCTCTTCTTTTAACACTCTATCCATTGCTTGCTTTATTTTATAATCAATCTCTTCAAATCCCAAAATATTTATATCTACATCTTCCATGCTAGTTCTATATTTTTGAAGTCCACTTTTAAAATAATTTATAATATCAAAATCACTAGGATTTGCTATAACATCAGTAAATAAAGCAATATCTTTTTTGCTATCAATATTTTGTTTTGTTTTAAATATCTCGAGATTGTACAAAACTTCATCTTCTAAACCAATATACGAAATAAAATAACTTAGATATCCCTTTGAAGGAGTGTAATTTCCTCTATCTGATTGGCTGGAGAATATTTTTTCAAATACCTTTGAGTCACCCATAACTATCCTCCCAATTTAAATGTTTATTCAGAACTGACCCAAAATTCATATTTTGAGTCAGTCTGTTTTCTTCTAAAAAATTTGTTTTAAGCAGTCTTTTTTGGTTTTACCAGTCTTATTATACATTTTACAACTTCATTAACCACAATTACACTTGCTGCTACACATAAAACTTTTACCCATGTCATAAAATCCATTGCTACAGAGTTAAAGAAATCTTGGAATAGCTGAGTAAATATTACTTGTGCAATTCCTGTCAACACTATTATTTGTAGTGCTAATTTGTTATGTGTAAAATTAGGGAAGATACTATCTGCATTAAACTCTCTACAGTTAAATGCATTAAACAGTGCACTAAAAGCAAATAACGCAAACATTACTGTTCCCTTATGCGCTTCATCAACTCCTAAGAAATTAAATGTAGATTGTAACATTAGTATTGCTGTTATATAAAATGCATTTAATACTATTGTATACACCATTGACTTAGAAATTATATTGGCTTTTCTATCAACAGGTTTTCTGTTTAACACATGGTCCCTAACTGGCTCTAAACCTAATGCTAGTGCTGGTGGTCCATCCATAATGATGTTTACCCATAATAATTGTATTGTAGTAAATGGCATCTCTTGTCCCATAACTTGAGATATTATAGCCACTAAAAATGCAATTACATTTACAGTTAATTGGAATTGAACGAATCTTTGGAAGTTATCATAAATTCCTCTACCCCATTTAATACCTTTTACAATGGTACTAAAACTATCATCAGTTAAAATTATGTCTGCTGCGTTTTTAGATACCTCTGTACCAGATATACCCATTGCTATACCAACATCTGCTTTTGAAAGTGCTGGAGCATCATTTATACCATCACCTGTTACTGCAACAACATCTCCGCTCTTTTGCAGAGCTGAAACTATTCTCATTTTACTATCTGGTTTACTTCTTGCCACGATTGAAATACTTTGTATCTCTTGTTTTAATTCTTCATCATCTAAAGTATCTATATATGAAGCTTCAACCACTCTCATATTATTTTTTAATAGGCCTAACTCTTCACCTATAGCTCTTGCTGTATTTATATTATCTCCTGTAAGCATTTTTACAGAAACACCAGCTTTATTTGCTGTATTTACAGACTCTATAACATCTTTTCTAAGTGGGTCTCTTATACCAACAAAACCACTAAATACTAAATTGTTTTCCATTGCACTTACATTCATAGCATCACTTTCAGCAGTTACTGCTGCTTCTTCTTCAGCTTGTGAGATTTCTTTATATGCAAACCCTAAAGTTCTCATTGATTTTATTTGCAATTTCTTTATTTCTTCTAAAATCTCATGTTTTATATTTTCAGTTAATGGAACTATGTCTTTTCCTCTTTGAATATGTGAACATAATTCAAGTAATACTTCTGGTGCTCCTTTTGATAATAGCACATGATGATTATCTCGACCTATAACAGAAGTCATTCTCTTTGAATCTGAAGTAAAAGGATTTTGAGCTACTATATTAGAATTTTTTCTAACTTGTCTATAATCTACGTTTTTGTAATATAAAAGCAATGCACATTCAGTAGCACTTCCTAAATACTTAATATCACCATCATTGTGCTCTACATCAGCTGTAGAGTTTATCATACAGTTTTCTTCAAAATAACTATTTATTTCCTCTTCTGAACTTTCAATATATCTGCCATCAACATATGCAACTTCTACAGTCATTCTATTTTCAGTTAATGTACCAGTTTTATCTGAACATATTACAGAAACAGAACCTATCGTTTCACAAGCTTCTTTTTTGGTAACTAATGCATTTATTTTAGCCATTTTTTGCATTGTTATTGCAAGTGTCATATTTATCATAGTTGGAAGACCTTCTGGCACTGCTGCAACTATCAACGCAACACATACTGTAAATGCTGTTTTAACTGGGTCTATTGATTCTAAAAACGGTAATATTCCAGACATATCTACATTTAATACATTCTTACTTATCATTTGGAAAACCATAAATATAAATAGTAATCCTGCTACTGCACTAGAAACTTTGGCTATCAAACCACCTAAATTTCCAAGTTTTATCTGAAGTGGAGTTTGCTCATCTGTTTCTGATAAGTTTTGAGCAATTTTACCCATTTCACTATTATCTCCAATTGAAGTTACAACTAGAGCTCCTCTACCATAAGCTACAAGTGTACCACCAAACACCATATTTATCTGTTTTGCAGGTATTGGCTCCTGTACTACTACTGCTCCTTTAGATTCTATCTCTTCCATAGAAACTACTACATCACACTTTTTAGATACGTCATCAGATTCTCCTGTTAACATATCTTCTCTAATTTTAAGGTTTATACTTTCTATAAGTCTACCATCAGCAGGTACCATGTCACCAGTTTCAATATATACTATATCACCTGGTACCAATTCACTCTTAGAAATTTGATGTACTTCCCCATCTCTCAATACTTTTACTTCTATGTTTTCAGTCAACTTAGAAAGAGCCTCTGCTGCTTTCTTAGAACGACCTTCTGTAATCATACCTATTGCTATACCTATTGCTATAGCACCTACAATCCCTATTGCATCATGAGTTTCCCCAATTACTGCACTTACTACTGCTGCAATAATCAAGATAACTATCATTGGTTCACTTAAACTTTCCTTTAAATCATCCCAAAAACTACCCTCTTCTTTTGGAGTAAATTCATTCAAACCATATTTTTCTCTTCTAGTCTTGACTTCTGATTCTGATAAACCTTTTTCAGGATTAACAGATAAGTCTTTTGTAACTTCTTCTTTATCTACATTATAATATTTGATATCATTATTAAATTCCATATGCACACTCAATCCTGTCTAAATTTTGCATTACTTCTTTAAGACCCGCATCTTTTGTTCCTTCACCAATTGCTTTAAATTGCCAACTTCCATCTTTTCTATATATAGCTCCTACTATAAGAGTAGTTTTTTCAGAATAATTATCAGATAGATTGTATTTTGCTATCTCTTTCTTATTACCTTGGTCTTCAACTCTTATATAGGCATTTTCTATCATTCCAAAGTGTTGTTTTCTATCTACACAATTGTATATATTTACTACAAACAATAATTTATGAATATTTGATGGAACTTTATCCAAATTAACTAGGATTTGTTCATCATCACCTGTACCCTCACCAGTTAGATTGTCTCCTGTATGCAAAACTGATTTACAGGCACTTTTTAGATTTCCAAAATAAATTAAATCTTTTATTCCACTTAATTTACCTTCTTGATTAAGCATAAATACAGATGCATCACAATCTATATCAGCTTGTCCTCCACCAAATAACGATTTAAAAAAACCTCCTCCAGATTGTTGCACAGGGTCCCATCCTAGACCTACAAGTATGTTACTCAGTCCTGGGTTAGATTTTTTTAAATCTATTTTATCACCTTTTGATAAATTAATCGACATACTAAACCTCCACAAAATTTTATATAATATAACCTATACATTATTTGTATAGGTTATTTATATTTAATATATTATATTGCTTAAATTAAACATTTAAGCCATAGTTTCTACAAAGTGCTTCTAAGCCACCTTCAAATCCTGCTCCAACTGCACTAAACTTCCATTCTCCATTATACTTATATATCTCACATACTGTAATTGCAGTTTCTATACTAAATTCTTCACCTAAGTCATATCTTAATATTTCTTCATCATTTTCAGAATTTAATACTCTTATATATGAGTTGCTTACTTGTCCAAAATTTTGTCTTCTTTCAGCAGCCTCATATATTGTAACTGTTACAGCTATCTTTTGTATATGCTTTGGCATTGTCTCTAAATTCACTAATATTTCCTCATCATCTCCATCACCTTCACCAGTTCTATTATCACCTAAGTGTTCAACTGCTCCAGATGGATGTTTTAAGTTATTGTAGAATATAAAATCTTCATCTTTTTCAACTCTTTGAGATTCTCCAACCATGAAAACACTTACATCTAAATCATAATCATAGCCACTATCAAATGAATTTGTATCCCATCCTAGTCCAAGTTTTATATTTTTAAGACCTGGATTTCCCTTAGTTAAATCGATTTTTTGTCCTTTTTTTAATACTATAGCCATGGAAAATATCCCCCTTTAGTTTATTGTTATAGTTGAAATTATAAGTTTATTCCAAAGTTTCCACATAATGCAGCAAGACCACCTTCAAAGCCAGAACCTAGTGCATTAAACTTCCATTCTCCATTGTGCTTATATATTTCAGCTACTACTATAGCTGTTTCTATACTAAAATCTTCTCCTAATTCATACTTTATTAACTCTTCATTTGTGTCTTTATCTACTATTCTTATATAAGAATTACTTACTTGTCCAAAATTTTGTCTTCTTTCTGTTGCATCATGAATTGTAACAGTAAAAGAAATCTTGCTTATTTCTCCAGGAATCTTAGATAAATCAACAACTATTTGTTCATCATCTCCATCACCTTCGCCAGTTCTGTTATCTCCTAGATGCTCAACTGCTCCAGATGTATGTTTTAAATTGTTGTAAAATACAAAATCTCCATCATTAGTAACACTTCCACTTGCTCCTGTTAAAAATGCTGCTGTATCTAAATCAAAGTCAAATCCACCATCATACTTGTTAGTATCCCATCCTAAACCTACTAAAATATTTTTAAGACCTGGATTTCCTTTAGTTAAATCAACCTTTTGGCCTTTTGATAATGTTATACCCATAATTTATCGCTCCCTTGTTAATTTTAGCTAAACAAATCTTGCTAATTATTTATCTTTTTCTTTAATCATATTATAACATTTTTTATTCATTTGTGAAGAAAACTTGCTTGATATTTTTAAAATATAATTAAAAAAATGTTTATATTTCTTACTTTTTACATAGATTTTACATACTTTATTAAATGTATAAAAGCTATGTTTAATATGTAATTATATATCATTTATATAAACAAGTACATATTTTATTTTGAAACTACAAAATTATTGTACTATATTGTTTTAAGTTGTTTTATAATAGATTATATCATCTTATTATAGGAGAAAAAATATGATTTGTACTATTAAACCATTAAAGATTTCAATAAAAAAGTCTACTGAACCTCTAATTGAATTTATATCTGATACTACCTATAAAAATAAGGGTTCTTCATATATTAAAGAAGTCTACTTTACAAGATATATAGGTGTTGATGATTCAATTGATAAATACATAGAAAAAATTAAAAATATAGATACTTATTTTTTTAATAATCCTACAATTCCCTATATTAGATTAAACAATCTAAAAATAAATTTTGACAAAGAACAAACAGATAAGATGCTTAAAATTTTTAATATTTATGATAGTTCTAAGTTTAACAGTTGGGATTTATATAATATCGACTTTCCATGTAAAATAGAAAATGACACCTTAAATTGGACTAAAAAGATTGTATTTAAAAATACTTTAGATTTATTTTCCACAAGTATGCCAAATTGTACATCCTCTATCATCAAAAACTTTGCAGTTAAACTTTTGTGTTGGATGGACTATTTTCTACCTAAATTATTTTATAACAAGGTGAAGACTACTATTTCACCAAAGATAGTATACTTTGGAAATATTAAAAGGCAAGAACTTTTTTTCTTATATTTTTTATCACAACTTGGGTGTGATATTTTATATATAAATCCAAATAAAGATATTCTTGATTTATATCCTGAATGTTCAAAATTTTCTACTCTATTTGAACTTTCTAGGAAGACTCCAAATATATTAGAAATACCTTTTGAAAGGCATATTACAAATATAAATTACAGTGAAAATACCAATAAGACTTCTCCTACTACGAATAAACCTAACTCTAAAAATACACTTAATAACACAAATCTAACATCTAAAAAAATTGTACAAGATGAGGAAGTAGAACTTTCTTATGAAGACCTTGCAAAGTTATCAGCTTCTGTTGTTATGATTGTTGTGTGCAATAACGAAAATAAACCGTTTAAGAGCGGTTCTGGAGTAGTAATAAATAATGAAGGTTATATACTTACGAATCTTCATGTAGTCAATGATGGGTATTCATTTTTAGTTAGATTTGAAAATGATGATAAAGTTTATACATCTTACCAAATTATAAAATACCATTCAGATTATGATTTAGCTGTGATAAAGGTTAATAGAAAATGCAAGCCAATACCTGTTAAAGTCAGTAAAAAACCTGTGAGAGGTCAAAAAATAGTTGCAATTGGAAGCCCTTTAGGTCTTTTTAATACAGTTTCAGATGGAATTATTTCAGCTTTTCGTGATTTTGAAACGGTTCAAATGATACAATTTACAGCTCCAATCTCTAGTGGTAGTTCAGGAGGAGCTCTTTTAGATATGTTTGGAAACTTACTAGGATTGATTTCCGCTGGATATGATGATGGACAAAACTTAAATTTAGCTGTTGAAAGTAATCTTGTCAAAATATTTGCCAATAATTTTATTGAGATAGTAAACTAATCAATCAAAGTTCTACTTATCCTATTCCATAATAATCAGGAGGGTGAAAACATTGCATGCTTTTGCCCTCTGATTAATATTGAAAAAAGTATTAATACTCGACATTTTTATGCTCAATAAATAATTGATGCCATAGACAAAATGTAAATATAGTCCATATTTTTCTCGAATTATCTCTATGACCTTTAAGATGCGTATCTAAAAGTTTTATTGCATATTTTTTATCTATAAATTCATCTACATTTGAATTATAAATAGTTTCCTTTACAATATCCCCTAGAGAATCTTTTAACCAAACTCTTATTGGAGTTGGAAATCCTAATTTTTTCCTTTGAACAACATGTTCTGGGACTATTTCTCTAAACGCCTCTCTAAGTAAAACTTTTGTATTATTCTTATTTATTTTTTGCTCCATTCTTAAATTTTTTGCTACATCAAATACATCTTTATATAAAAATGGTACTCTAAGTTCAACCTGCTCAGCTGTAGAAAGTTTGCTAATTTTTTGAAGTATATCGCCTTGAAGCCATGTATTCACATCTATATGTTGCATTTTACTTATATAATCGTAATTATTTTTTTGTGCATCTCTATACAAATTAGACAACAGGTATTCATATATATTCTTTTCCTTATACTTAAAAAAGAATCTTTTTACTTCGCTGTTTTCAAAAACTTTTGCATTTCCTATATATCTTTTTTCTAATGGTGTTGTAGCTCTATAAAGATAATTTCTTCCTTTTATGTTTGGCATAAGTTCTGAAACTCTTCCTAATATACTTTTAATATAAGTAGGTGAATTGACAACTGATTTCATAGTACTATACTCTTTATATATATTATATCCTCCAAATAATTCATCTGCTCCTTCTCCAGACAATGCTACTTTAACATGTTTACCTGCCTCTTTAATTAAGAAATAAAGACCTACTTCTGAAGGGTCTGCTATAGGGTCATCCAAAGAATAAATTACATTCGGTAATGATTTTATATATTCATCTTGTGTTATATTAATCTGGATATTTTCTATACCTAACTTATCAGCTGTTTTCTTTGCTACTTCTAATTCACTATATCCTTTGACACTAAAGCCTGCAGAAAAAGATTTTATATTTGGATTAATTTGTGAAGCCACAGTAGTTATAATAGATGAATCTATTCCACCAGACAAAAATGTTCCAATTTCTTTCTCCTCTTCCATATGAGTTACTATTGAATCTACTACTATATTTCTTATATCATCCTCGTTCACATCTCTATTGCCTAAGTGATTTTTAGTATAAAAAAATTTTGTACTACTTCTAAACTCAAGTTTATTATATCTCTTTAAAGATAGTATACCATTTTCTACCCTAAAATAGTGACCTGCTGGTATCAGCCTTATTCCTTGTATCATAGTATCTTCAGGAAGTACATATTGAAATGAAAAATAACTTTGTAAGCTTCTTTCATTTATATTTAAATTTTTCATATATTCAAGTAAAAACTTATACTCTGAGGAAAAAATTATTGCATTTTCCTTATTTATATAATAGAGTGGTTTTATCCCAAATAAATCTCTTGCTCCAAATATACTTTCATTTTCTCTATCATAGATTATAAAGTTGAACATTCCTTTAATCTTATGTACACAATTCTTACCAAATTCTATATAAGATGCCAATAAGACTTCAATATCATCATTTGTAGTAAAATTGTGTCCTTTTTTAATTAATTCTTCTTTTATTTCATGATAGTTATATATATTTCCATTAAAAACAATAACTTTTCCATCTTTTTCAAATGGTTTATTTCCATAAATAGCATCAATTACATTAAATCTTTCAAAATCAAAAGTTTTTTCCTCATCCTTATACTCTATTCTACTAGAAAGTCTTGTATTATTTACAGATTCTTTTATTTTAAATTTAATATCTTCTTTTTTAGATATATCACCTTTATAATAAATTGAAATATTGCCGTCCATATAATCAAAATTCCTTTCTGTCCTTTAGTCTTATTCTATATTTCATAGTTTTGTCTTTGGCTTTAAAACTTATTCAATTTAAAATGAAATTGCTATTAAATTCTTATAAATTATCTGTTAATATTTCATATTTTTTTTATTTCTAGAAATACTATATTAGGAGGTGATTTTTATGAAGAAAAAAATATTAATACCAGTTATTATGTCTTTATTTATAATCTCACAGTGCATAACTTCATTTGCTTTTACACCTGAAAATAACAAATTTAAGGTTAAACCATTACCTTATGCATATGATGCACTTGAACCTTATATAGATAAAGAAACAATGAAACTGCATCATGATAAGCATTATCAAGCTTATGTTGATAAATTAAATGCTGCTCTTGAAAAATATCCTGAGCTTTATAATTATTCTTTATGTGAATTATTGCAAAATTTAGATTCTTTACCTAAAGATATTGCTACAACTGTAAGAAATAATGCAGGTGGAGCTTATAATCATAAATTCTTTTTTGATATAATGACACCAGAAAAAACCATACCTTCTGAATCTTTAAAAGAAGCTATTGATAGAGACTTTGGTTCTTTTGAAAAATTTAAGCAAGAGTTCCAAAAATCTGCTTTAGATGTCTTTGGTTCTGGTTGGGCTTGGCTTGTAGCTACTAAAGATGGGAAATTATCTATTATGACTACTCCAAATCAGGATAGCCCTGTAAGTAAAAACCTAACTCCTATAATAGGACTTGATGTTTGGGAGCATGCTTACTATTTAAAATATCAAAATAGAAGAAATGAATACATTGACAACTGGTTTAATGTAGTAAATTGGAATGGTGCTTTAGAAAATTACAAAAATTTAAAATCTCAAGATTAATTAAATATTAAAATCCTTTTGAAAAAAACTTATGTTTGCTATATAATATAATAAAAGATAGTCTAAATTTACCAATATAATGTTTATAGTGACGATTCAGGAGGATTTTTATATGATAAAAGAAACACATGAAAGGGGAGGTTATATATTCGCACTTTTGATACTCCCCTTTATAAACAATCTATACCTAGTTAAATACGATATTGCATATAAAATAGTATTAATTATAATTTATATTTATTTTGCATATTTAGGTTCTTTATTTCCAGATATAGATATGAGAGGTTCTTACATAAGTAAAAAATTTATGTTAATATACAAATTATTTGGAAGTAGGTTTAGACATAGAGGGTTTACTCACAGTCTAATTGCCTTATTACTTATTTATAGTTTTTTTAAATCTCTGACAATCTTCACTAACAATAATATAGTTTTCTCATGTTTGTCCAGTGGGTTTATAATAGGATATCTATCTCACTTGTGTCTTGACCTTATTACTAAAGAAGGTATTGAATTGTTTTATCCCATTACCATAAACATTTCTTTACTACCTATAAAAACTAACTCAAAAACAGAAAAATTCATATCTAAGCTATTAAATTTCATAGTTATTTTTTTGATTGGATATCAATTTTATATTTTATTATAGTTGTAGAAAAAATAAATAACAATATTTTGAACTAAGTATAAATAAGTTTTATATATTTTAGTTTACAAAAGAACTAAAAATTTTGTACCTTAATACAAAAAATAAAACGTATCTTAAAATAATTTAGTACTAAATAATTTTAAGATACGTTTTATTTCGTACAAGCTAAATCATTTTATCATCTTTATCATTGTGATGTTTTTTATGATGGAAATCATAATTATGATTTTCAAGATTTTTATTTACTCTATTTCCAATCTTCCATGACAAAAACACCAATAATATAAATGATGCTATCTTTAAAGGACTTGTTATAAAACCTTCTATATCACTTGCCACGTAACTTATAACTATAAACATTACAAATTTTCCTGCCAACATTGCTGGCACAAAATCTTTTAAATCTTTTTTACCAAAAGCTGATGCGATAGTAACTAAACAACCGGGCATAAATGGACAGGCATACGCTATAAATAATAACTTAAATCCCTGTTTATCCATCCAACTTATTGCTTTTTCAGTTTTACTATTTCTCAACTTATTAAAAAGCTTACTATCATTAAATCTGCTTATTAATAAGAATAATGAAGTTGTCCCAAGTCCTGAGCCAATCCATGATAACAAACATCCAATAAATAATCCTTGTATTGCAGCATTTGCTGTAACTATAGCAACAAGTGGTAAGGCTGGTATAAAGCTTTCTATAAATGCACTTAATAAGCCGATTATTGTGGCTAACACCCAATAATTTTGAGTCAAATCAAGTAATTCTTGTATATACTGCATATTGCTTTTCCCCTTTTTTAACTTTAACTATTATTATATACTCTATATGTTTATTATATACCAATCTCAAAAAATGAATCTAATATTAAAAAGTAAATAATCTATATAAGTTTACAGTTAAGGTATAATTATTTTATTATATATTATAACAAAAAAGGTGATGTTTCAAAATAAAAATCTGAAACATCACCTTTTTATAGCTTAAATTGTCATGTAAGTTATAAAAAATATATATTAGACATAATATTACTAAAAATGTCTAGTCAGATTAAAATAAATTACACAGTACAACAAATATTACTATTTAATTGAGTTACTTCTTTATAACATTTAACCTCCTTCCTACTCTGCTCAATAATTCATTTGATATACTACATGAGTTATTTGCAACTTCAGAAGCAGATAATTCAGATAAATTATCTCTTCCTATTATTATTGCCGTATTACCAACTTCTACATTAGGTATATCTGTAATATCAACAGCAAGTTGGTCCATGCAAATTCGACCCACTATTGCTGCTCTACAACCATTTATTATTACGTAACTTTTTCCACAGGATAAATTTCTAGGTATACCATCGGCATAGCCAATAGATAATATAGCAATTACGCTATCTCTGCTTGCAATAAAGACTCTTCCATATCCAAAACTATCATCTTTTTGTATTTTTCTAATAAGAATTACTTGTGATTTTAAGGATAAAACAGGTCGTAAATCAAGTTGCAATTTAGTCGTATCATTTGGAGAACTTAATATCCCGTATAATGCAATTCCAATTCTTACATAATTACACTTAAGATTGGGATAATTAAAAAAACCATAACTACTTTGAATATGTACTTTAGGAATTTTTACACCTTTTTTTAACAGAAAATCAATTAACTTATAAAAACATTCAATTTGTTTATTTGTAAAGTCTACATCTTCATCTTTCAGACTATCTGAAACACACAAGTGTGTAAATATGCCACATATATCTAAGTATTTTAATTTAAATGCCTTTAAAATTGACCTCACATCATTAACATCAAAACCCAGTCTGTGCATACCTGTATCAATTTTAATGTGTGATTTTATGTTGTATTTCTGTTTGTTTAAAGAGATAGCATGATTAAGGTCAATAACACTCTGTGTAAGATTGTATTTATGAAGTTCCTTTGCCCTTATTGGGTTAGTATATCCAAGAATCAATATTTCTCCTAGTATTCCATATCGACGTAAATCAATCCCCTCATCTATTGTTGCTACTGCAAATGCTTTTACACCTATTTGGTTTGCACAAGTCGCTACTTCAAAAGCACTATGACCATAGGCATTAGCTTTTACAACTGCCATCAATTCACAATCTTCTGGCATAGCTTTTTGTATCATCTTTACATTATGTTCCAAATTATTTAAATCAATTTCAATCCAAGCTCTATTGGTATTTACCTTATGTTCTCCTTTCAAGTCTTTTTTTAGAGGTTTAAGAATCAATATAATAATTATAGAAGCTATAAAAGATGCTATACTTACCACTATATAATGAATAAGGCTATTGTCAACCAAGACAGTTTGTATTCCGAATATTTTAGAAAACATACGAATAACAACAATCATCATAGGATGTATAATATAAATAATTAATGATGATGTTCGCAATAACCTAGCTCGAGAACCTTTCAAAAATGTTAAGGCTGTAAATAAGAAATACATACATGGCAATAACATAATATACATGCTATCATGACGCTGTACCCCTAGTTTATGTAAAAACATTCCCTCACATAACATAAGTAAGAATGATATAAGAAATCCAATCAAGCTATTTTTAGTTGACATATAATTAGATTTATTAGATATTATTCCACCAAGTATGAAAAATACAGGTGCAAAAAATATGCCATTTCGTGTATAATCTGATACTTCAAAAATATACCCATATAAATTCTTTAATAGTGGTATTTTTTCTAAAAAACCATAATAACTATCACCAAACATACCAATTACATAAATAACAATAGTGATTACTAGTGAGTACTTTAAACCTAGTTTTTTTACAAGAAAGTATGCAATACTTGCACCAATAATTGATGCAGGAAGATACCATAAATGATATAAAGTCCCATCAAATACAATGTCCTTAATAATATTGGGCACTAAATTATTCATGGAAAAATATCCAGTGTAAATATTTAAGGGAATATAAATTACAATAGCTATCCCGTAAATAAATAATACATTTTTTAGAAAAGATTTCAGTTTATTACAATTATAATTATATGTTGAAATTAGAAAAAAGCCTGATAGCATAAAAAAGAATGGCACAGCAATACGAGCAATTATACTAGTTAACACAAAGTCAGCCATTTTACTATATGATAATAATGGAGATGTATGAATTGCAATTATAAGTAATGCAGCTATAATCCTAAAATAATCAAGCCCTGCATAAGATTTATTCCTAATCATTCTTGTTCCTCCATTTCTTAGTCCTTTCTATTTCTCCAAAATGTCACAATAAAACCATCCTTATTGTTACCCGATATTTGATATACACATTGTTCAGGTATAGAGATTCTCACTTCTTCTTTAGTATGAATAGGCACATAAAAGATTTCTATAATTTTTTCTTTATCTTCTATTTTTAAACAATTTGTATACGAAAATCTCTTAATATATTCTATATATTCTTCAAGAGCGAGATTCATTTTATTGATAATCTCAGAATGCGGATATCCCACATAACGAAAATGCCATGGTTCTTGAGATATTCCTGTTATTTCTTCTTTTTTACACTGATAACGCTCTATAAAACCATAATGTAGTGCTGCCTTACGAAACTCATTACAAATACCATTATAAGGAAATTCAGGGCAGATAAAATCTATAACTTCTTTCTTTAACCCTAAATCAATAGCAAGCCCTGTCTGATGTTCACTGTGATTTGGAAGTGCTACAAACTTTTTAGTAAAGTCTTTTCCATTGTCACGCAGAGAACTTGAATATATATCTTGTTGTTCCTCTGCAGTACGATATCCACTTACAGGTACTATTTCATTTATTCCACATATACTTTTTAAAATATTTTGTAAAATGTTTGTAGCTTCACGTTTCATAAGAATACTTGGAAACCTTGTATCTACAGGAATTAAATCTATATCTTCAGATGTTTTAACTGGTAAAAAAGCATTTACTAGAATTAGATTCCCATCATAAACTTTATCTTTAGTCAATAAGATAGTATTTGTCATTTTATCTTCTTTATTTTTATCTAATAAAATATTATTCATCATTTTATGTACACCTCAATTATCTTGTCCAATATTTCTTCAAAAGACAGTCCAATACCTTTCATCATATTTGGATAACGACTATGAGAAGTAAAGCCAGGAATTGTATTGACTTCATTAAAAATAATTTCACCAGATGGAGTTAAAAACATATCTACTCTAGCAAATCCAGAACATCCAAGAGTTCTATAAATAATTTTTGCTGTCTCTTGTATTCTTTTCTCACAATCCAAATCAATTCTAGCTGGCATATGAATTTTTGAACTTTTCAATGTATATTTTTCTGTATAATCAAAAAATCCTTTTGACAATTCTATTTCATCTACTCTTCCAACAAGTAAGTCATTGTTTCCTAAAACTGCACACCCTACCTCAAAACCATCAATATTTTCCTCAATTATTACTTCATTATCATGTTCAAAAGCCAAGTCTACTGCTACTTGTAACTCTTCTTTTTTATAAATTTTACTAATACCAAATGATGAACCTGCACGCACAGGTTTTATAAATAATGGATAAGTTAAGTCTTTTGACAGTTCAGCCACATTAAATTTATCTGAGTATTTTAGTAATATTGATTTTGGTACTTTAATACCTTCTGAATGAACAAGTTTATGTGATTTGTCTTTGTCCATACATAATGCTGAAGAAAGAGTACCACATCCAATAACCTGTATACCTGCCAATTCAAATAACCCCTGCACTGTTCCATCTTCTCCATTTTTTCCATGCAATACAGGAAACACAAAATCAAGTTTAGTGTATTTAATATCATTTTCACATGATTCAATAGCACTATTTGGAATATGATTCTGAGAAACAGCATCAGGAATTAAAAATTCAATAATACCATTTTTGACACGGTTCTGCGAAACAATAACTGGAATTATATCAGTATCCCTTTCAAACCAAGTGTTATTCTGGATATTATTATAATCTCCAATATAATGATACCAATTACCCTCCCTTGTAATTCCAATTGGTATAATATCATATTTTTCCGTATTCAAATTCTCAAGTACTGCAAAAGCTGATTGTAATGATACATCATATTCTGTTGAGTTTCCACCAAATATAACTGCAATTTTTTTATTATTCATCTTTGATTCTCCTTTGTTGATTTATTTATTTTTATACAATCTACAGAAACATGTTAAAATACTTTTTCTATTTCAAATCCAATCAACCTTCACTTACAATTGCATCTGTTCCACATAATATATTTTCACATTTTTCTATTGATATAATTACTGTATCAAAATAAAAGCACTCTTGTTTTGATACAGTAATTATATCAATAACAAGAGTGCTCTTTATTTATTTATCCTAAAGAATTTCCTATTTTTTTATACTTAAATTCTTACAAATTTCCTACAATCGGAATAATAACCTTAAAGGTAATTATATTGTTCTCGCTATGAGCTGTTATTGTCCCGTTATGAAGCTCCACTATTTCTTTAGCTATAGCAAGTCCCAACCCAGCTCTACCACTGTTTGAATTACGAGATGTATCCAACCTGTAAAATTGTTCAAAAATACGCTCAAGTTTTTCCTCTGGAATCGTATTGCTATGATTCATAAATTTAAGCTTTATATAATCATCCTCCTGTACAGCTGTTATTTCAATAGTAGTATCTTCAAAACTATAATAAACAGCATTTCGTAATAAGTTATCAAATACACGTTGCATTTTATTAACATCACACCTTATCATCATATTTGGTGTAACATTCAGTGTATATTTTAAATTCTTACTCATCAAAGTAGGTTTAAACTCATATGTTAGTTGTTCAAGCATACGAGTTAAGCTTACTGTACTGTATTCAAGTGATATATTTGATAAATTAAACCTTGTAATTTCAAAGAATTCATTAATTAAATCTTCAAGACGCTCTGCCTTATCCAACGAAATAGATAAATATTTTTTTCGCAGTTCTTCAGAAATCTGACTTTCATCTCGAAGTAGTGTCAGATACCCTATAACTGATGTAAGTGGTGTTTTTAAATCATGTGCAAGATAAACAATAAGTTCATTCTTACGTTGTTCTGCCATTTGTGTCTCAAATTTACGTTGTTCAAGTATATGTTTAATTGAGTTTATTTTCTTTTCTATTGCCAATAACTCTGGAGATAAAGCCACTTCTCCAACATCTTCTTTGATAAGAGAGTCAATACCTTGATTTATTTCACTAAAATATTTTGTAAACCAATTTAAATAAACACGGAATATTATAAAAAACACAATCACCATAGCTAGTATCATGAAGAGCTCCATGCTATTACGGAAAATCTGCTGATATAAATTCAATGCAGCTTTATATTCCATACGAAAAGCATTTTCAAAAAATGATACTATCCAGATAGAAAACTTACCATACAATATAAAAGAATATAAAATCCATATGAAAATAATGGCTATAAATGCCATTAAAGCTGTTCTCATAAAAATTTTATTTCTCACTTGAGTAAAGTCAGGATTGACTTTAATATTTTTACTTTTCAATTGTATAACCTACTCCCCATACAGTTTTTATAAATTTCGGGTTTTTAGAAGGTTCATGAATTTTTTCACGTAATCGCCCTATATGAGCCATAACTGTGTTATTATTATCAAGATATTTTTCTCCCCATACAGCTTCAAACAATTCTTCAGAAGGAACCACTTTTCCTTGATGTTCACATAAATACCAAAGAATAGAAAATTCAATCGGTGTTAATGCTACTTCTTTCCCAAATAAACTACATTTATGTGTTTCTTTATTGATAATCAATCCTTTAATATCATACTCATTAACAATTATCGACTGTTGTTCATAAGAATTATTATATCGCATATATCTTCTTAATTGTGTCTTTACTCTTGCAACAACTTCCAAAGGGTTAAATGGCTTTGTTATATAATCATCAGCACCTATGGTTAAACCCATTATCTTGTCTATATCTTCAATTTTAGCTGTTAACATAATGATAGGATAATAGTATTTTTCTCGAATTTTCTGGCAAATATGAAATCCATCAATATCAGGAAGCATAATATCTAAAATAGCCATATCCAAATTTTTAGATTCAATACATTCTAGAGCTTCCTTACCTGTATAAAACTTGTATACTGTAAAACCTTCATTTTTTAAATATACTTCAATTAAATCTGCTATTTCTTTTTCATCATCCACAATCAAAATATTTTCGTTCATAGATTATTTTTCACTCTCCTTATTATCGAGGTCATCATTTATAATATTGGTAAATTTACATATCAAATAATTACAAGCATATTTGTAACTAATTTTTATAAGAAAAGAACTACTACATCAGAATGTGTTGATGCTACCATTGGAACACAAAAACTGAGATTAATTGTTATTATAAAAACTCCCCTAACACGTCCTTATTATCGCATAACAGGTATTAACTTTCAATAAAAATATCTATCAGTCAAACACAATTCAATTTATTATACCAGAGACAATCCATATAAAAAATAATTAAACCTATGTATGTAACCACAGACATTACTAAAATTTCCATGTTATTTTATATAAAAATTCAAAAAAGGAGTTGAATTTAAAATTTGATTAGAAAAAAATCAATTTTGAGACAACTCCTTTTTATTTTAATGTATTTAAATTATAGTATATCAGCCTTCATAATATCCTCAAAATCACCTTTTTCAGATATTAATCTTATCAATTTAACAGTACAGCTTAAATCATTTATAAGTATAGCTCCAACTAATGAACCATCTTTCATAAATAATTTTTTATATATTCTTTGACCTTCATCTTTTGATGAAATTTCTTTATCAAAATTTTGTATATTACCAATACTAAATACTTTTACATTCATTGCATCTAATGAAACTGGATATACTTCACTTTCAAATGTCAAATTATCTCCACTTGCATTTGCCCCTGCTATTTTTCCCATTTCTACTGAAGATGGCCATATTGCTAAACTAATATTTCCCACTTGTGCAACATCTCCACAAGCATATATATCTTTAATATTTGTCTGTAATGTCTTATCTACAACAATACCTCTATCAATTTTTACAGATGTATCCTGAACCATTTGAGTGTTTGCTCTTACACCAATTGAAAATACTACCATATCACAGTCAACACTATCTCCATCTTTAAATACAACTTTTTGAGCTTTTCCATCACCTTCAATACCATCAACTGCTACACCCAATCTTACATCTATTCCTGTATCTCTTACACATTGTTCTAATATTTTACTACCTTCTTTATCAAGTTGTTTTGATAGTATGCTATCCATGGCTTCAACTACTACTACTTCTAATCCTTTTAGTCTAAATTCCCATGCAGCTTCAAGTCCCAATAAACCGCCACCAATCACTACAACTTTCTTAGATTTTTCTAGTGCTTCTTTTACACTATATAAATCTTTTATATTTCTAAGAGTAAACACATTTTCTAAATCATGACCCTTAATTGGTGGTATAAAGTTTCTACTTCCTGTAGCTATTACAAGCTTATCAAATTTAATAGCTCCATCATTCACTATAATAGTTTTATTCACTTCATCTAATTTATCTACATTCGTTCCTAATATTACTACTATATTATTTTTATCATACCAATCTTTATCTTCCATGTAGAAATCTGAACCAAGTTCTTCATTTATACCATCAGAAAGTGCAGGTCTATAGTAAGTCAACTCATCTTCATTAGAAATCATAGTTATCTTACAAGTTTTATTTCTTTTTCTTATAGCATCTGCTGCATAAAAACCAGCTGCTCCATTTCCTACTATTACGAAATATTCATCAGTATCTTTTCTAAAAGTAACTTCATCTTCTTCAACTTCTATAAATTGGTCTTCCTTAGCTCCACATACAGGGCATACACTAGGAGCACTATCACCTTCAAAAACTTCATTACAAATTACACATTTAAATTTCTTAGTTTTCTTTTTACTTCCAAAAGTAGAATTTAACTTATCTAGGAATTTACCTGTATAAGAATGTAATTTATCAATCTCTTCATTTGATGGTTTAAAGTTAACAGCAAAAGGTTTTACTGCTGTCATTCTAAGCTGACTTATTCTCTCCATAGCATTTTCTATACCTTCTCCACTCCATCCATATGAACCAAATACTGAAGCAACTTTTCCACCATGAAGAACTGGGTTTAACGATATTAATATATCCCATATAGGCTTTAACGCATCTCCTAATATTGTTGGTGTTCCAAATAATACACCTTGTGATACTGCTATTTTTGCCAAAATATCTTCTTGCTTATGCTCTATTACATCAAATAAATTTACTTTATAGTTGCTATTTTTTTCAATATATGCTTTTATAGCTTCTGCCATAATCTTTGTATATCCATGTGCAGAAACATAACAAATTGTAACTTCTTTTTCTAACTTTATTTGTTCATTTACACTCCAGTTGTAATAAAGGTCTATAATTTTTCTAGGATTTTCAGTTAATACTGGACCATGACCTGGACATACAGTATCTATATCTAAATCTTTTATCTTTTCTATAGCAGTTACCATAGATGGTTTAAATGGACCCATTATACAATCATAATAGTATCTTAAAGCATCCAAGTAATCCTTTTCTTCATTTTCATCAAGTGTATTTACTATCTTATCATTACTATAGTGACTACCAAATGAATCACATGTTACAAGAGTTTTATCCTCTTTTATATATGTGTATATGGTATCTGGCCAATGAAGCATAGGTACAGAGAAAAATTCTAAAGTTTTGTCCCCAATTGATAATGTATCTCCATCTGTAACTGCAACATATTCAAAGTCTTTGTTTACGATTTCCTTAAGATATTTAATTGCTGTTTCTGAAGCTACTACTTTTGCATTTTTAGCTAAATCCAAAAGCTTTTCAACGCTTCCTGCATGGTCTGGTTCAGTATGACTTACAACAATATAGTCTATTTTTTCAAAATCTATATTTAAATCATTTAATCTTTCAATATAATTGTCAAAATGCTTATCTTTAACTGTCTCAAATAAAACTGTTTTTTCTGTTCCTTTTAATACATATGAATTATAAGTAGTTCCATAAGGTGTATACATAATTATGTCAAATACTCTTAAATCAGGGTCAAGCGAACCTACCCAATATAAATTTTCTTTTATTTTTAGTGATTTCAATGACATACCGTACTCCTCCTAAAATAGTTATTTAGTCTCTTTATACCCTGCTTGTTATATTTTAAACAAAATTTATTCAAAAAAGAAATTATTTTAAAGATAGTTTAAATCTTCTAATCTTCTTTTTCTACCTTCAATACAGTTCCCTTTTTAGAATCTACTTTTATGTCATATTCATTTTTATCTTTATCTATTCTTATTTTATAAAAAGTAACATCTAAATCTTTGTCTAAACTCCATTCTTTAACTATTCCATTTTGTTCTTTTAATGCAATTTCCATAGCTTGTTGAGGTGTCATTATGTCATTTAAATCTAATTTTTCTTTTCTAGCAACTCCATTTAAATCTTCTGAATCCAACTTTTCTGTTTTATCTTCTAATACATCTTTTGTATTAGCATCAATTTTCATCTTATATTCATTATTATCATCTACACCTTCCACAGTATAAACAAATTTATTTAAATCTCTCTCAAGACTTAAATCTACTATATCAGCATCCTTATATTTATCTTTAAATATGTTTATTGCATCTGTGTATGGCACTTTAAAATCTTGTTCCATTAAATTTTCATTATTTTTTTCATCTTTTAAAGCGTTATTTGATGCATTTGCCTCCTTTTTTGTATTATCTTGTGCTTGTCCTGAATCCTTAGTTGGACTCCCACTACATGCAGTTAATAAACCCGCTATAAGCATACTTACCACTAATAAATACGTTTTTTTACACATAAAAACCCTCCTTAAATATATTAATTTATTCTATATTATGCCCTCTAAACCCTTTATTTACCCTTTTATATTAAAAATTCCTCCTATTTTATCAATTTTAAAACTTTATATTTACTAAAATTAAAGTTACATAAAAATTATACTGTCTCAAAATGGAAACAAGCCTCTTTTTCATTGTTGAAATAATAAAAATATATTTTATTTCGTACAAAAAGAGTGCCTCATGAACTAAAAAGTTCATTTTGAGACACTCCCATTTTTTTATATTTTTACTTACAAAATAACAGTACTTATTAATTTTTTACAAACCTTATAAGTATATCTATATGATATTCTTAAATTTAAACACTATATTAAAAAATTAAATTTTGTTTAATTCTTTTACCGTTAAATCCATTTTAGGATATGGAATCGTAATTCCTTCTTCGTCAAACTTAACTTTAACCTCTTCTAGTAAATCAAGATAAATTGTCCAATAATCTTCTGTCTTGCACCAAACTCTAGTTGCAAATTTAATAGCATTATCTCCATGTTCTACTACTCCTATAAATGGTTCTGGTTCATTTATTATTAATTTATGATTATTAACAATATCTTTAAGTACTCTTCTAACATGTAGTATATCATCTTCATACCCTACACTAAAAGTCAAATCAACTCGTCTAGTATTCTTTGCTGAATAGTTTATTAGACTATCATTTGATACAGAACCATTAGGTATAAGTATCTGTTTATTATCTGGAGTAACCAATTGTGTATAAAAAAGACCTATTTGTTCAACCGTTCCTCCATGACCTGCTGCTTCTACGTAATCTCCTACTTTAAAAGGTCTAATCAATAGTATAATAAATCCTCCAGCAAAATTTGATAGACTACCTTGTAAAGCCAAACCTATTGCTACCCCTGCTGATGCTATCACAGCAGCAAAACTGGACAAACTCATTCCCCAATATTCCAGAACAATGATTATAACGGCAACTTTAAGTACACTCAAAAGAAGAGACTTTAAAAACTTTCTTAAAGTTAAATCAATATCTCTTTTACTAAGTAATAACATAACATGGTTTACAAATTTTTTTATTATTTTAAATCCAATAGAAAGTATAAGTATGCCTATTATAAGTTTTACTCCGCTTGTAGTAGCCCATTCTAGCAGACTTTCCATTATACCTCCCATATCCATCTTATTAATATCTAAATTATTTAAATCTAACTTGCTTATATCATCTATTTTCGTCGTATCCATAAAAAACTCCTTACCTTATATTTTAGAACCAATATTATAGTTTAAAGTTCTTATTTTCTATTTAATATAATACAATACCATTTGTACATAGTAAACAAGATTTATATTCCAATTATACATATTAGGAAAATGCAAACTATTTGTTATATATATGCAAAATATAATACTAAATTAAACTATTAATAAAACACTATATAGCCTTAAAATCATCATTTTTTACCCCTATATGAGATGATACTATAGTTATAATACTTAGTACTATAAATACTACAAAACCTTTTTTATATCCATCAACTATATTATATGAATTTACTTGTAAAGAGATAGCTATAATCAAATTAATAATTCCACTTCCTATAAATTCAAAAGTATTAATAACACTAGTTGCCAGTCCAGAATAAATTTCTTTATTTTTATACTTGGTATCATTAAAAACCTGTAGATGTGACATAACTATACATCCCATAATAAAGAATGATATTGGTAAAACTATAATTGGTGGTTTTACCTGGTATACAACTACAATTACAATCCATATAAACAAATCTATCATTGCTCCAAATTTTATTATATTAAATTTGCTAGACCTTATTTTAGCAAATACAAAATCCATAATTATTGAACCAAATATAAATCCATATGTAAAAAATGATACTATAAACGCAGAAAAACTCTTACTCACACCATAAACGTCCATTATGTATCTTACTCCCCACAAGCTTATAAATGCACTTGTAAGACCAACAAAAGAGAACATTATCATTGAATTATACCATGTTGATTTGTTCTTTATAACAGACTTAATACCATCAACAATATTAACCTTCTCTGACTTTTCATAGGGTTCAGTATCTACATTGAATCCATACTCTTTTGGTGTATCTCTAACAATAATATACATAAAACATCCAATTACAACACCAATTATACCGATTAATAAAAATGAATTTCTCCAACCAACAAGTTCAGACAAAAACACAAGTGGAAAAGTAGCAAGAACTCCACCTAAATTTCCTACAAATGAAAATTTAGCTGTTGCAGAAGCAAATTCTGACTTATTAAACCATCTCCCTTGAATTTTTAAAATACAAAGTAATATTACTGATGTTCCTGCCCCTACAATTACACGAGAAATATATGCTAATTCTATACTTTGAATCAAACCAAATAAAATTGACCCTAAACTTGCCATTATTATTCCAAGACTGCTAATTTTTCTTGCTCCATATTTATCAATCAAAATTCCTGCAGGTATTTGCATAAATGCATATGCATATAGGCAAAAGGATGCTATATTTGAAATTTGTATAGAATTAAAACCTAACTCATTTGCTAAATTGTCTGAAACAACAGCAGTTGACATCCTTAAAAATAATACTAAAACAAATGAAAATGTAATTATACCCCAAACACTCCACTTAGCCTTTGTATAACTTTTCATATCTTCTCCCTCAAATCCATATATTTTTAAATTTTCTTGATATAACTTATATAAAGTGTATAGTTATTCTTACAAATTTTTACACGCAATATCATTATACAACATATGTATATATTTAACTAGAAATAAAACACTATTCATATTATATACATGAATTAACTACATAAATAATAAGAGCCATCTTTTAACATTACTCAAAAGATAGCTCCATATAAAAACATTTATTCTAAATTTAATTTTTTATCTAATATAAATTTTGTAGCGAAAAATAACGCTATTGCAACTACAAGACTACCAAGTATTGCAAGCATAAAACTAGGACTCTGATAAAGATGATATACCATATTTGTATCTTCATTTGGTAAGATGCTTCCAACTGCATCTCCAACAATTGATATTACTATATTTATAGCTATAAAAGAAGCAAATGCCACTATGTTTCTATGTTTATTGAATTTTGGCAATTGTCCCATTGAGATTGATGTATATAATAACAAAATAAATGATGAATATGAAATAAACATTACTACTACTAATAATAAAATATCTAAAAAGTTTTCAGAAATCCATTTAAAACTAGTGTTAAACAAATCTAAAATTTCAGGTAGTAAAATTCCAGAAGTACCAAAAAGCATAAGAACTCCAAAAGTGAATACTGCAACTATAAAACTAAGTACAGCGTATATAAGTGCTGTTATACATTTAGATAATATAAGTGAACTAGTGCTAACAGGAAGAGTAAACATTAAATAACCTTCATCCCCCAAAAGATTTTTTCTAAACCTTTGAATTGTAACTACAATAGTTAAAACTCCTAATGCCATAAAAAGACTTGTTAATACTAGTATTCCTATTCCCTGTACCTGAAGTATATTTGTATTCATAAATATTCCATTAAATACAGCTACTATCAATATGGCTATATATAACGGTATAAATATTCTTCCACTTGCTTTTAACTCATATTTTAATAATTTACCTAACATTTAAATTCCTCCCTAAATAATGCATCTATAGATTTTCCTTTTTCTTCTCTTATTGCTTCAACGTCTCCTTGTAACACTATTTCTCCTTTTGATATGAATATTATCTCATCACATATGTTTTCTATTTCACTTATTAAGTGGGTAGCAATCAGTAAAGTACTATCTTCAGAATAATTTTTTAATATAGTCTTAAGTATATATGACCTTGCAGCTGGGTCAACACCACCTATAGGTTCATCCAATATATATATGCTCGCATTTCTTGACATTACTAAAATAAGTTGAACTTTTTCTTTAGTTCCTTTAGACATTGTCTTTAGCTTTTCATTTACATCAATATCTAAGCTTTTAATCATCTCATTTGCTCTTCTAACATCAAAATCACTATAAAAATCATAGAAAAACTTAAGTAAATCTGATACCTTCATCCAATCATTTAAATAAGTTCTTTCTGGTAAATATGAAACTATTTTTTTAGTATCTATGGATGGTTTCATTCCATTTATCATAATTTCACCATTATCAGGCTGTAATAATCCATTCATTAGCTTAATCATTGTACTTTTGCCACTTCCATTAGGTCCTAACAGCCCGACTATTTTTCCCTTTGGTATATTTAAATCAATATTTTTTAAAACATTCTTAGTTCCATAACTCTTGTTTACACCTTTAAATTCAACTATTCCATCTTGAGAAACATTGCTTATATTTTTATCCATTTTATAATTCTCCTTTCAGATTTTCTGTAATAAGTTTTAGCATTTCATCTCTATCATATCCAAGCTTTTCTAAGGTTACTTTTAATGTATTTATCTCCACATTAGCTATTTCCTCTTTCATAGCTTTTATTTTTTCCTTATCATCTGTTACAAATCTTCCTTTAGTTCTCTGACTATAAACTAAACCTTGTCTTTCAAGTTCTGTTAGAGCCTTTTGCATTGTATTTGGATTAACTTCCGCATCTTCTGCTAGTGCTCTCACTGTTTCTAATTTAGATCCTATTTTAATTTCCCCTGAAATTATTTTTAACTTTAAATGTTCTACTAATTGTATATATATAGGTTTGTTATTATCAAGTTCCCATTCCATGTTCATGCCTCCTTATTATATTATTGTATTAAGTTGTTAATACAATAATATAATAATACAAAGTATATGTCAATTACTTTTTAGTAAAAGTATAAAAAATTTTACAAAAAAAATGAACACTACATTAGAGTCCATTTTTAACACAATTTATTAAATTCTTTATATTACAGATTAATTACCCTCTTATCAAGTTGGATACAATTAAATGTTCAAATTCTTCAATTGGCATTGGCTTTCCAAACAAATATCCTTGTGCCATATCACACTTTACTTCTTTTAAAAGTTTAAACTGTTCTTCTGTCTCAACTCCTTCTGATATGACTTTCATACCCAACTCTTTTGCCATTTCTATTACTTTAGTAACAATTATTTTGCTTCTTTTACTATTATAAGTTTCCATAATAAATTTTTGGTCAAGTTTTAAGATATCCATAGGAATTTCTTTTAACATATTTAATGATGAGTACCCTGAACCAAAATCATCCATAGATATTAAAAATCCTATTTTTTTTAAATTATTCATTATATCAATTAAAATATCAAAATTATCAAATATGATACTCTCCGTTAATTCAAGTTCTATATACTTTGCAGGTATATTGTATTTATCAATTATATTTTTGTATGTTTCTATAAAATTATTGCAATATAAATGTATCCTTGAAACATTAACTGAAACAGTAACTGGATTTATTCCTGCATCAATCCATTTTCTAAGGTATATACATACTTCTTCAAGCACATATAAATCTAAATTTATAACAAAACCGTTTCTTTCAAAAAATGGGATAAATTCATTTGGAGGTATTAGCCCTTTATCAGGACGTTTCCACCTAACAAGTGCTTCTGAACCTTGTATCTCTCCTGTATTAAGTTCTATCTTAGGTTGTAAGTATATAATAAATTCTTTATTTTCTAGACTTGAAAACATTGTATTTTCCATCTCTTTTTCTTTTATCTCTTGGTCATGAATCTTATTATCATAAAATGCATATGAACTTTTATGTCCTCCCTTTGCCATTTTATGAGGTATATTAGCCCTATCTATGATTGAGTTGATATCTCTATCTTCTGGAAGTATAAAATAGATTCCACAACTTAAAACTAACTTATATTTTTCTTCTTGATTATTATTAAACAAGTCTAATTCTTCAAATATAGTTTTTAACCTCTTTGTTATATCTTCTTCTTCTATATATTTCATAATTATAATAAAATTATCCGCAGATATTCTTGCAAACATTTCCTCTTCAAATATATTACTCTTAATAATCTTTGTTAAATTACGCAAAATTTCATTCCCAACTTCATATCCAAATAAATCATTTATATATTTAAATTTATCAATATCTATATATAATAAAGCATACTTTACTTGAGTATTTTTACATAGTATTTTGTTAGCATCAATTACAAATTTATCTATAGTATTTGCTCCTGTAAGATTATCTGTATATGCTATCCTTTGCAATTTAATTTTAAAATTTAATTTATCATATATTATATAGAATATAAGTATTACACATATTATAGCCATAATAAGTATTATTTGTATTGCATGTTTGCTAATAAGCTGATTATTAGACACAATAGACTCAAAGTTATTTATGGAGTTGTTTTTATAGAGTTTGCATAAAGAATAGACTGGTGTTGTGTATGTAATTTGTAAAATTATACAAATAAATAAAAAAAACATCAATTTTTTTTGTAAATTCCTCATAAAAATTTCCTCCCATTAAAACACCTCTATTTTATTAGCAAATAAGTACATCTCAAAAGTTTCCATTTCTTGTAAAATGGATAGTTTATATCTACTTTAATTTTGTAAAATTTTCTGCTACTATAATTATAGAATGTAGCATATTCATTGTCTTAACTATTGATTTATATATTTCATATAGGTATAATAGAAAATAAATTGGATTATTTTGGCATATAATTATTTATTAAAAGGTGATTATTTTTGTTTAAATTGTCTGAAAAATTTTATTTTTATATTATAATTTTAATATTTTCTTTTCAAAACTATCCATTTTACAAGAAATGACTACTTTTTATTAAAATACAGTATTTGCAACATATTCACACTTTATTTTTTCATTTTTTTCTTATTACAATGGTTTCGACAAATCAGTAATTAATTTTTATAAATGAATAAATCAAATAATTCCTAAATTAATTTTTTTAGTATCTCACTTTCAACTTGATTATTTAAATATAAATTTCTAAAATAAAAATTATTTATTGTTTCATTTATATAACATTTTCATTACATAAATGAAACGATAAATAATTCATATAATTAAAATATATAAAATAGCACTAAAGTATTTTTATATACAAGATATATCCATATACTTTAGTGCTTATTAATATTTTAATCTATATAATAACTTTATACTTAATTTCTTAAAGACTTTCTATCTAAAACTCTTAATCCTAACATAATTAATATAAGACTTATTAGAAGAATTAAGGCAAATTTAAGTACATTTAAGTTCGAAAAATCAACTTCAACAAATTTATATAAGTTGGTTATATTTCCAGTTGTATAATGATTTAACACAACTGCTACACTATTATTTAAAAAATGCAATAATATTGATACAAATATTGAACCAGATTTATACACACTATATGCAAATATAATACCTAATATTGATGTTGGAATTATTCTAATAAAATCCATATGCATAATACCAAATAGTACCCCACTGCATATTATAGCTAGCTTGATAGACTTATTTTTATCTTTTGATTTACTAAATGAAGAAAATATAAATCCCCTAAAAAACATTTCTTCACATATAGCTGGTAATAAAGCTATTGCTAGTAAATTCAGTAAAACACTATCTTTGATAAAAAGAGCCTTATTTAAACTTTCAGCAACTTCCATATTTTGAGGAAATAAGAATAAAATTAGCTGTGTTATAATCATAATAAGTATGTATCCACCAATCCAAAGAACAATGCTCCCAAACACATGCTTTAATTTAGGAACTGTCAAGCTAAATACCTCTTTAAAATCAGCTTTAATATAGTATGCAAATAATAATGGTAAAGAAATTATCATGAATTGTGTCATTATAATACCTGCCATACCAAATTTAATTTGAACTAAAGAACCAACATAAATCAATAGAATTAATCCTACTGCATATAAAATAACACCATCACTTACAGTTGGTATAGACCCTTTTTTTATATTACTTCTTTTCTCTAAGAAAGAGAAACTCTTACTATTACCAAAAAGTATTTCCTCAGAATTGAACATCTTAGACAGTAGTATGATTGCCAATATAACAAAGGCTACATTTGATGCTAAAACTAAGGCTATTAAATTTAAATCGCTTTTAAAAGATAATACACTTTTTATAAGTAAAGATATATTTACTACAGGTATTACAGCTGTTACTCTATCTAATACTATATTTGGTATCATAGAAACATATGATGGTATCATAATAATTAACATAAGAGGTGTTATGTAGTTTTGAGCATCTTTAAAACTTTTTGCTAATGAACATACACACATACTTATTGCTGAAACTACCATTGAAAAAAGACATATGCAAATTAAAGTAGTTATAATTGGTAAGACTAAATCTCCATAATTAAAGTTTCCAAAACCAAATTGGCTACTAATACCTCCACTAACTAAAATAAATGCCATAGTCAGTCCCATAGATAAAATGTTTAAAATTGCTGTTACTATTGCACTAAGAGAAACTGCCATATATTTTCCCATAACCAGTTCTAAGTTTGATATTGGGAGTGTAAATAATGTTTCTAATGTACCTCTTTCCTTTTCTCCAGCCATAACATCTATTGCTGGATATATTGAACCTAGTAAAACTCCTATTATTAATATAAATGGAAGTATCTGACCTAAAAAGTATCCTGCCACTTCTTCCGTCTTTGCAACATCTACAGTGCTATATGTTATTGGTTCTAAAGTAGCTTGTACATCTAATCCTTTTTCAGATAAAGTTTTTTCTATGGTAAATCTTTTATATTTATCCAAAACAGTTTCAATTCTTTTTAGTGCATTAGAAGAATTTTCTTGAGAAGAATTTATATATATTTGATAATTTATAGATGATTTTTTTTCTTCCATCTTTATATAAGCATCAATTTTATTTTCTTCTAATGACTTTTTATAGTTATCTACATCTAACACTCTTATTTTGCCTTTATCATTTGAAGTATTTTTAGTATCTTTTTCTAAATTATCATCTTCAATCATGGATACTAAAACCTTATTAGGTTTATTATTAAAAGCTATATTAATGTCCTTACTATTCATACTACTTGCAGACATATTCATTACTTGAATCATTAATAACATAAGTAAAGGATATAAAAGAAGTGGCACAACAATCATCATAAATAAAGTCTTTTTATCTCTCAATATGTCTAACATTTCTTTTTTAAATATGTATTTTACAATCTTACTTCTCATTTAAATGTCCTCCTTTCTGGCAAGTTCTATGAATACATCTCTCAAATTATTTACTCCAGATTCCTCTTTTAAACTCTGTGGTGTTCCTGATGCAATTATTTTCCCATTGTGAATCATAAAAATCTTGTCACATAAAGTTTCTGCTTCTTCCATATAATGAGTTGAGTAAAGAACAGTTTTTCCCCTTAGTTTTTCATTCTTCATAAAATCTATAATAGATGCACTACTTAAAACATCCAGACCTAGTGTTGGCTCATCAAAAATATATACTTTTGGAGAATGTATTAAACAACGAGCTATAGATGTTCTTTGAGTCTGACCAGTTGATAGATTTTCAATTCTATTATCTATAAATTCACTCATATCCATTATTTTTACAATATTTTCAATTGATTCTTCTATATCTTCTTTTGACATCTCATATAGACTTGCAAAAGTTGTTAGAAGTTCTCTCGGAGAAAGCCTTCCATATAGTTTTGTATTTCCAGAGAGATAACCTATTTCTTTTTTTGCTGAATTTCTATCTATTGAATAATCATATCCAGAAATATTTATACTTCCTGATGTTGGTGTTAATATGCCACCTAACATTCTAAGTAATGTAGTCTTTCCTGCACCATTTGGACCTAATATTCCAACAATTTCACCTTCCATAACTTTAAATGAAACATTATTTACAGCAAAAAATTCTTCTTTTTTAGTTTTTACTTTCTTTAGCTTTCTTATTGAACTTTTATTCTTATCATCTTTTACAACCCTTGTAAAAGACTTACACAATTTATCTACCTCAATCATTTATCAAACCACTCCTTTCTCGTTCATATGTTATATTTATATAAATATAACATATAAACCTTTTTTATACACAGTTTTTTGTTTTAGAATGGATTATTCATAAAAATTTACAAGTTTATCTGACAAATTATTATTTTTTATTTGTTTATAATATCTTTTGTAACATTTTTTTACATTATAAATATAATATTACTATATAGATAAGCTTAATTATCTATACATTTAAATTAAAATATAAAAGGAGTGTATTTAGTGGAAAATAATAAATGTAGAGAGGACTTTAGATTTACACAAGAATATGAGGAAGATTATCCAAATACAAATGAAAGATACTATGAAAATTATCAAGTAGCTGATAGATACTATAATTATCCAAATAAATATAAAGAACCTAAAATAAAACAATGTTGTTGTAAAAAAAGTATGAGAGAGGCCTTAGAACTTCTAAGATATGATGCTCTAAGACCTTTTGTAAACTTTAATCAATTTGCTTTTATCTCAGATTTCTTTATAGTAGGTGCTAATTTGGTAGGTATAGATCTTTCAGCTCCTCCAAAAGATAATTTATCTGGACTTGATGGTACTTTTGAAAGATTTTCTGCTTGTAACTGTGATTTAATAGATATAGCTGGTAGAGTATCTTATCCTATTCCAGTCCCTTTAACTCTTGAGGGATTAATTAATACTATAGGAACTATACCAGGAGTAGCTGAATTAATTGCACTTATTGATGCAGTTATTCCTCCTACGATAGACCTTGGGGCTATATTAGATGCAATACTTGCTGCTATAATTGATTTTATACTTGCTGCATCTACTCCATTAGCAAACGTAGATTTAGCATCATTGTGTAATCTTAAAGCTGTTGCATTTGATATTACACCTGCAGATTATGAAGATTTCATAGCATCTTTAGGTTACTATCTTGATAAAAAACATTACAAAGAATGTAATTGTAACTGCGATTGTGATGATTGCTGTTGTAATAAAGGTATCCTAGATAATCTTTATATGTCAAATATAAATAATCAAGTTACTGTAGTAGCTGGTAGTTTGGTTCTAACTGGTGTTGAAGTTCTAGGTAAGAAAAATGATGTTATAGTACTTGGAAATTCTAATGATTCAAGAATATACTTTGTATGTGTAGATTCTATAGATTATATTGCATAAGAATGATTTTAAAGAGTTATATCTAAATATAAAATAGAATCTATTTTCTAAAGTATAAAAGATTTAATTATTACTAATAAAAAAGAGTGTCTATAATTATTTAAAAATTTCTTTAGACACTCTTTTTTATTTTTATACTATTTATCTAACTTTTTTACCAAGTTTAAATACTGCTAACACATCTGCAAGTACGTCTATATTCTCTACTGGATTTCCATTTACAACTATAACATCTGCTTTCTTTCCTTTTTCTAGAGTTCCATAATTTTTATCAATTCTTAAAAGTTCAGATGCTGTTTTTGTAGCAGCAACTATTATATCCATATTATCCATACCATAATCTGACATTAGTTTCATTTCATAATATGTTTTTCCATGTTCATTATAAGAAGTTCCTGCATCAGAACCAACTGCAATTTTAATTCCTTTTTTATATGCTTTTAGGAATGACTCTTTGTGTGGAATGGCAACAATCTCACACTTTCTAAGAGTAGCTTCAGTTATTCCACTTTCTTTTCCTGCATTTAGAATAAAATATGGTGCAGCCACAGTTGGAACTAAGTAAGTTCCTCTTTCAAGCATCAAATCAATTATTTCATCATCTAAATAAACACCATGTTCTATAGAAGTAATTCCTGCAAGCACTGCATTTTTTATACCAGTTCTTCCTTGTGCATGTGTGGCAGTTATTTTACCTGCTTTTATAGCTTCATCTACAGCAGCCTTCATTTCCTCCAAAGTTAATTGTGGTGACCCTGGCTCAACTCCATCAGTTGTTACACCTCCAGTTGCCATTATCTTTACACAATCTACTCCATTTTTTAAAACTGTTCTGGCTGATTTTCTACATTCATCCACTCCATCACTTTCAATACCAAAATAATATCCATGCCCTCCTGTCATACATATAACTGGACCTGAAGTAACTATACCAGGACCATCTATAGACCCTTTGTCTATAAGATTTTTAAGTTGTACATCCACATATTTGGGACAACCTAAGCTTCTAATATATGTTACTCCTGAATCCAAATAAGCATCAAGTTGTTTTATCGTATTTACTACAAGCTCTACATCTGATACATTATCATAATATATCTTTGGATTTCCAACTGGCTCCATTGTCAAGTGAACATGACAATTCATAATGCCTGGCATAACAGTTTTATCTAAGTAATCGTACACATCATATCCATTTAAATCATCTCTTATATCTTCAATTTCAACTATAGTATCTCCATCAATAATTATACCCTTATTTTGCATAATACTATTTCCGGTTCCATCAATTAAATTCCCTGCTTTAATATATTTTTTGTTCATCTTAAATTTCTCCCCCTTTTAAGTACAATGTATTATTTATTTATTATTTCTAATATTCTAATAATTAATTTTACCACTATAAGCATTCTATTTCAAATTTAAGTGCATTAATATAAATTAAATTGTTATAATTATACACAAAAACATTAAAAAATATTTTTGTATATAATTATAAATAAATGTCTTTCTTAAAATAAAGATAATCTTTTTTTCATTATCAAAATAAATCTAAACAATGAAAATATATTTGATTTCATATAAAAAAAGTGTCTCATGAGCTAAAAAGTTTATTTTGAGACACTCCCTTACTTATACTTATCTGTGATACATATAAAAGTTTAAAGTTCTAAAATTAATTCTAACACTTAATTTGCAACAAAAAATAACTTTTCTTGTAAACTTATATCTCCATTTATTAGCTCAGCTTCATAAATATTCTTTTTAAGTTTCATATCAAATACTTGAAATTTTACTGGCTTAGTTCCGACTACATCAACAACCCCTTTAAATCCTTTTAATTCTCCTGATATACTGTTCTTAATACCTGAAATAGAATATATCTTATCATCCAGTAGCTTAACTTTCCTAACTCCAGATGATGCTTCATTATAATCTACTTTTAAATCAAGTATCTCATAATCTTCTAATTTAATCTCATTAGAATTAATATCATAAACAAGATTAGTTATGGAATTACTCATATCCGTAACTATAAGATTCAATTTATTATTTTTTACCATATAATCTAGCTTAGTTTTACTTAATAAGCCAATCTCCTTTGGATTTGCATTCTTTTCTTTGTTTAGATTATCCATAAATTTATTACTTATATTAAAAGTGTTATCTTCTATATCATATATAATAAAGTTAGAGTAACTATCATGTCCTTCAATATATCCATTTTTACTTTTATTATTTACTATTTCTAAGTATAATTTACTTCCAATAGAAAATTTAATTTCATTGATATTTTGTTGTTCTCCATTCTGTAATCCTAAATTAAATCTATTTAATAATTTATAAGACTTATTTTTTATATCTATCTTTAATATACAAATATTATTGACTTTAGAACCTGAAATATTAGTTTCACTAATTACCATATATAAATTACCTTTATATATTTTGTTAAATAAGGTTTTCCAACTATTTTCTTTAAAATCAGACTTATTTAAATTAATATCAAAATTTTCTTCTACCCCACTTTTTAAATTTTTATTTGAAACCTTTATACAATCATTTAAAGCATTCATTCCTTGTACTAAATCAGACTTAACAGAGGTATACGCTTCTCCTATATTCAAATCATCTTTATATATAAATTCTTTTCCTTTATCATTAACAAAGTCACTGTATTTTTTGTCAATATTTAAATAATCATTTCTAATTCTTGATTTTGGGTTTGTATTATTTCTTACTCCATTTTTACTTATAATTACCTCCTCATAAGAAAATTTGCTTATATCAGGTGTATATACTACACTTACTCTCCCTATATCTTTTACATTGCCTTTTAAAGTTTTTACAGATAGTTTATCCTTATTAAAATAACTCAATATTAAGGTCATAGTAATCATTAAAAAACATACTATTATAAAACATATTGTATATTTTCCTATATTTTTTGCTTTCATAATATCCCTCCTAAAAGTCAATCTTTTGCTTCAAAAGTTTATTAGATATAAGACTACATACAAATATGTTTATACTTGAATATAGAACAGTAAATACATCACTGTATTCGTAAGGTATAATAAATTCTATAGAAATTATAAACACTAAAATTTCTATAACTAAAAATAGAAAACTTATTAAAGTGCTTACTTTATAAATAGATTTATTTATAAGAATTGATGTAAATACTACAGATACAAATCCTATCAATAAAAATATATACTCTACAAATAGTATTTCAAAGCTATATGGAAGTAACATTTTTAACTCATATATTGTTTCTTGTACAAAACCATAGTTTGTGACATTACCAAGCATATGTCTAGGCAACAACTTACTTGCAATAAACAAAGATATTGTAAGTACTACTGTATAGCTATACACTAGAAATAATATATTTAATAATTTAGATATATAAATATTGATTCTATTTTTAGGTAGCATTATAAGTGTATATATAGATTTACTTCTACCATTAAAGTCTCTATACCAAATAAAAAAAGCATAGCAAATACATGCAATTATACCAAACATAAACCACGATTCTGTAGAACCCATTATATTTCTAAAGCTTGAGAAACCTGTAACATTTACCGTTTCTATCGTATTTCCGATTTTTGTTAACTGTTCACTTTTAACTGCATTTTCTATTATGTAATTATAGTCATTTAAATTTTTTACTATGTTTAAAATTACAAAAGAACAACAACAAATTATTATAAATATATAATTCTTTATATTTCTTTTTAATTCAAATTCGAATAATCTTATTAAATCTTTCATCAACTCACCTACTTTATTTCAAATTCTAACATACTATTTGAACTGTTAAATTGTAATTCTCCTTCATATACAATTTCCTTAGAATTTTTATTTATTATATATAGCATAAATTTATCATCCCAAGATAATATAGAGTTTAGCCTTGATGTATATGCAACGATTTTATTTGAATCAATTTCAATACTTCTAATTCCTCTTTTTTCTCTATTATCTAAAACATATTTATCTTCATCTAAGCTTTTATCTAATATATTATAGGTAAGTAAATTTAACTCTGTAATTGAACTATTATCATAATCATTCGACATTACCATATATAATTTATTAGCTTCTAACTTTGCTTTTGCTAAAGCCATTTTGCTATCAGTTTTTAATTCCATTATGCTTTCCTTATTTTCTTCAAGATTATACTCAAGTAAATGAAATTTAGAATTACTATTATCACCTATGTTTGTATTTAGTACATTTACTAAAATATACATCTTATCCTCATATTTGCTAGCATAACTTACACCTATGTTCTCTATGTTTTGGTATTTTTCGGAAAAATAATTACTTAAATTTATACTTTTTATAGTCTTGATTTTTTTATTTTCTGGATTAATTTTTATTATATCTATAGTACTTGAATATTCTTTGTTATTTTCTGATGAATCACTTGTAGCATAAAGTACAGATACATATAAGTATTTTTTATATCTTTTTGATGCTAGTATCTTTGCATAATAATCATCTGTACTTTTATCTACTTTATATCTTGTCCTTGTAAAATTATTCATATCTAATTTTTCATATTCAATTTCTTTATCACTACCTTCTGATGGAAATACACCTTTTTCTAAATCTTCTTTTTTCTCATCTATCACAAAGTTTATATCTTTTGACTCCTCATTCATTTCAAATCCAACATGAGCAATTAAATCTGAACCACTAGATACATCAATTAAATTATTTGTGTTCTTACTATCCTTTTGTAGTTTTATTAATTCAGTCTTTTTGGTTTTGTTACTTCCATTTATTGTATAATATGAATTTATATATCCATTCAAAGCATATCCAAAATTTATGTTTATATGGTCTAATTCATTAGAGTCACCTTTTATAGTTTTTATCTTTAAATTATCTTCATTATTTAATAAACCTATACTAAAATATATTGCTAAAGTCAAAAATATAATAAATATAGATATTTTAGATTTTAATTTCATACCACCCCTCCTTAAAGAGATACTTTCTTTTTAATTAGCAAATAAGATATTCCATTTAGAATAAACATTATAATTAAAAAACTTAATAACCCTGCTACTAAATTGTTAAATTGAAATCCTATAAGATTATAATATTTTCTAAATAAAGTGATTATATTTATATATATTGTTGAAAAATATAAGCCTGCTATAATCAGCAAAGTGATTAAAATTACATAAAATTTATTTATATAGGAAAAGATAAATAATATACAGCAATTTACAATAGAAATAGCTATAAGTAGTAAAAATACATAAATAGCCATAAAAGAGATAAAATCAATTGGTATACTCTTCAAGTTTAAATAATATAAATCTTTGGCAAAGTTCATATTGATTATAGGCATATTTCTAAAAATGAAATTAAATATATATTTACATATAAATAATGTTGCTGTCTGACTTATCAAAAAACCATATATCATTGTTATCAAGGCTATTGATTTAGATATACAAATCTTAAACTTATTTTGAGGTAACATCATAAGTGTATAAATACTTTGATTATTTGAAAAGAACTCTCTTTTCCACATAAAAATATAGTATATAAAAAGTCCCAATATCCCAAAGAACAATATACTTTGGATAAAACCAAGATTACTAAGTATCCCTAGTCCATAAAATATACCTCCAAAATCTTCTATTGCTAAGTTCATAATAAATTTAGAATTTTTAAATTTATTAATTTCGAATAAATTTAAACTAAGTGTAATTAATGAAAAAAATGATATATAAGCTATATAAAACTTATTGCTTCTTCTCAAATCTACATTTATTAGATATAGAAGTTTATTCATTCTTATATACCTCCCTCATCTTATCTAATATAGATTTACCTTCTCTTTCTCTTAATTCTTCTGCATTAAATGAAGTTATAATCTGCCCTTCATCAAGAATTACAACCTCATCAACTAAACTTTCTATCTCTACTATCTCATGAGTAGTTATGATAATGGCTTGATTTTCCTCCATATATTGCGCTATTACTCCTATAAACTCTTCCCTCTTAAACAAATCAATTCCTGTAAATGGTTCATCAAGAAGTATGTACTCTGGGTCTTGGCAAAATCCAAGTATTAATTTTACTCTTGCAATGTTTCCTTTTGACAAGTTATCAATTATTTCATCTTCATCCAATTTAAATATGTCCATCATTTCTTTTGATTTTTCTTTATTCCACTTTGAATAAAAAATTTCCATAAATTCAAATGTTTCTTTTATTGTTGTATTGCTAAAGTGAGATTGTACATCTGGAACAAAAGCCAATTTATTGTATACTTTTTCATTTATTTTTTCTCCATCTATACGAATTTCTCCACTATCAATGTTTATAAGTCCTGCTATTGCTTTTAACATGGTTGATTTACCAACACCATTTATACCAAGTAATGCAGTTATTTTTCCCTTTTCTATATTAAAACTTACATTTTTTAAAGCTTCTATCTTTCTTATTTTAAGCCCTTGCATCCTTTTATATGTTTTGCTGACATTCTTTATTTCTATCATATTTACTATCCTCCACATCCAATATGCTTATAAATAAACTTTCTAAACTAAGTTTTCTATTTGTTAAAAAACTAATACTTATCTTCTATTATTTTTAAAACTTCTTCTTTGCTAACATTTATTGCTTTCATATCTTCTATAAAAACAGATAGTGATTCATTTATAAGCTCTAATTTTAAATTTTTTAATATATTTTCATCAACTGTTACACTGCTTTGATAATTTTTAAAAGTATTTATTATATTCATATCACCCATCTCCTTATATGCTCTTTGAACTGTATTTAAGTTTACTTTTAGATTAAGTGCCATTTCTCTTCTTGATGGTATTGTCTCTCCTGGTTTCAACTCTCCTGTTACTATTTGTCTCTTTATATACTTTACTATTTGCAAATAAATGGGAGTTGTATTATCTAATTCAAAATTCATGATTCCTCCTATTCTAGTGTATTAATACGATAGTACACTTACTTTAAAAAAATACGCCTTTATTTCAGACTTTATCTAGTATCCTATTAAGTGTATTATACGATTAATACACTTAATTTGTAAATACTTATTTTATAAATTGCTTTATTTTAATTTGCTAAAAAATCTAAAGTAAAGCTTAAATAATAACTTTACAAAATGGAGCATCAAATGAGAGGATATATATTTTATGTTATGTTAGACTTGAAAACAAGCAAACGAGATAAGATTATATGTTTTCAACTAATCAAAATCTTATATGTATTAATGCTTAAAAATCTAGTAAGAATATGAACACACATTAGGAGGTAAACAAATGAATTGCAAAATTGAAATCAAAAATATCGAATCAGTCACAGTGGCTACCATGCGTTATAATGGACCTATGACTGAGGCAACAAAGTATTTTCCAAATGTATTTAAAGCTATAAAAGGAAAGTCTAACGGTGCACCATTCTTTTGCTACTATGATGTTGACCAAAAAACTGGTGTTGCAGAAATGGAATTATGTGTTCCAACTGCTGAAACTCCAAATCGTATGGGTATAACTACAAAAGAATTTCCTAAAACAAAAGCTTTATTTTTTACTCACACAGGCTCTTATAGTAATTTGCCAAAAACGTATGAAATGATATTTAAATATATTCATGAAAATAATATAAAAATACAAACTCCTTGGAGAGAAGTATTTATTAAAGGACCAGGTATGTTGATAAAAGGAAACCCAGATAACTATATTACAGAGATAATATTTCCACTTAAAGAGGAGGAATAATATATGTTAGCGATTGAAATAGACAATTTAGTAAAAGAATATAAAAATGGTGTGAAAGCTTTAAATGGTCTAAGCTTTAATGTAAATGCTGGAGAAATTTTTTCTTTACTTGGTCCTAATGGTGCTGGTAAATCTTCTCTTATAAATATTTTGACTACCTTTTACAAACCTACATCTGGAAATGTAAAAATGTTTGGAAAAGATTTAGTAGATAATTCTTCTTGGATACGTACTCAAATTGCTTGTGTAGCACAGCAAATCTCTATTGATGAACATTTATCCCTTATGGAAAATATGGTATTTCAAAGTAAAATGTATAAAGTAGAACCACAGATTGCAAAACAAAGAATAGACTCTTTAATTGATAAGTTTGACTTATCTAGTTACTTAAAATATCCTACTTCATCATATTCAGGGGGTGTAAAACGTAGATTGGACATAGCTATGAATATGGTATCATCTCCTAAAATCCTATTTTTAGATGAACCAACTGTTGGTATGGATGTCGATTCAAGAAAATCTATGTGGGATATGTTATTAAAAATTAGAGATGAGTATGGCACAACTATATTTCTAACTACTCATTATCTTGAAGAAGCTGAACAATTGAGTGATAATATTTGTATTATGAAGAATGGAAAGGATTTAGCACAAGGAACACCATCAAGTTTACGTAGTTACATTAGACAAAATATACTACGTATAACTTTTCATAATACTGAAGATATAAAAAAATATAAAGATTCAATTAAAAGTACTGGTTTAGTAAAGTTTATGAGCGTACGAGAAAATTCAATTTTTATAAGTGTAAACGATAGTAGAACTGCTTTTACTTTAATAAATAAATGGCTTTTAGAACATGATATAGAATTTGATGCAATAGAAATTGTAGAGCCAAGTCTCGAAGATGTATTTTTAGCACTTACAAGTTCTAAAAAAAGCTTAAAGGAGGAATGGGAATGTTAAATATCTTATGGCGTAGTATGAAGTGGCGTTTTAAAAATCCAATCTCATTTGTAGTTACTATATTACAACCTTTTCTTTGGCTTGTGCTTTATAGTTCTATTGCAAACCAAACTATGAATAATATAAATATCAATAATTATACTGCTTTTATACTACCAGGTATCATTGTACTGGTTGTGTTTTCTTCTTGTAGTAGTGGTGGTATTATAAACTTTATAATGAAGAACAGTGGAAGTTTCTATAGAGTCTTAATTGCACCTATCAGCAGGTATTCAATCGTCCTTGGTCAATTATTAGAAGCTATCTTAGTTTCTTTCATAGAAGTAACTATTTTGTGTATAGTAAGTATATTCTTCTCAGTAAGGATAGAATCTGGCATTGGTGGAATCCTACTTATGATAGTACTGATATTTATGACAGCCTTCTTTTTATCAAGTCTAGCTTATTCTATAAGTTTATTATTGCCAAATGAAATAGTTTATGAAACAATTATGACTGCAATTGTACTTCCTATTTTCTTTTTAAGTTCAGCTCTTTTCCCTATAGAAAGTTTATCTGGAGGATTAAAAGTAGCAGTGATGCTCAATCCATTTACCCATGTTATTAACGCTTTACGTAGCTTAATATTTGGTGAGACTATTCTTATTGGAGATATACTGCCTTTTATCCTACTATTTTTAATATTGTGCTGTTCAAGTTTTTCACTTGCTATGTGGAGATTAAAAAAAGAAATGGTAAGCTAAGTTTTAAGCCTATTAATAACAAATAATAAAAATGGACTCTATTATATAGAATCCACTTTTATTATTTATTTTAATATTTCTAAAACCGAATTTAACACAGCATGACCATTACAAGTGCCATAGTTTACCATATCTATTATAGATACTGGAGCTCTATCTCCAACTATAGACTTTACGTCATCAAGCATAAATCTAAGTTGTGGTCCAAGAAGTAAAATATCAAAGTTATCAAGCTCCGATTTTATATCTCCTTCTCCAACTGCCCATATTTTACAGTCTATATTTCTTTTTTTTGCATCCTTCTCCATTTTATTTACCAATAGGGTAGAAGACATGCCTCCAACACACACTAACAATATCCTAATCATTTATAGCTCCTTTTTAACCAAATCTACATATATCTTGATTAAAAAGTATATGTAGAAAAGTTTATCATTTATAATTGCTTAAATTTTACTCTTAGATTATATCAAATTTTTCCATTTTTTTCACTACCAGAGCCAATTTTATATTTTTAATGTCCACTTTTCCACTTCTTTAGAGATATCTTCAGCTTTTAATATAGCTGATATTATAGCATACCCGTCACTTTCTAAACATTTAAGTTTATCTATATTGTCTAAATTTATACCTCCAATTAGTACAAATGGCATGTCTACTTTTTCTTTAATTTCTTTAACAGTTTCAAACGAAGCTGATTTTGCATCTAATTTAGTAGATGTTGTGAATATAGACCCTACACCTAAATAGTCTGCGCCATCATTTTTTGCACAAATAGCTTCTTCTAAAGTTCTTGCTGATACTCCTAGAATTTTATTGTTTCCTATAAGCTTTCTAACCTCTCTAACATCAATGTCACTCTGTCCTACATGTACTCCATCTGCATCACAAATAAGTGCTATATCCACTCTATCATTTATTATAAACTTAACACCATATCTTTTAGTTATTTCTCTAAGTTTCATAGCTTTTCTTAAAAACTCTCTTCCAGAAGCATTTTTTTCTCTAAGTTGTACAGTTGTTATTCCAGAAGATATTGCATCTTCAAGACATTTATAAAAGTCTCTACCTTTAAGCATTTCAGAGTCAGTTACTAAATACAACTTTAAACATTTTTTTAAAGATTCTTTATCAATCATTTTAAGTCTCCCTTACTCTTTATTAATTTAAAAATTCAATATTAGAATTTTTACTTAAAGTATCTATATCCATTTGATAAATAGCATTCATAAGATTTTCTTTAAATGTACCTATTGGTGGATTATTTAAATTAGCTAATTCCCCACTTAAAGACATTGTAAGAACACCCATTGTTGCTGCTTCTAATATATTCTCAGTAACAGCCATAAAACTTGCAATCAAGCTAGCAGTCATACATCCAGTTCCTGTAATTCCTTTTAATTTATCAGTTCCATTGTTTATTTTATATGTACCTTTACCATTAGTTATTATATCTATTTTTCCAGTTGCTACAACTACACATTCAAGCTTTTCAGCAATCTTTCTTATTATCTCAGTAGAATCTTCTTCTTCATCAAATGAATCTACACCTTTACCCTTTACATTAAAGCCACCTATAAACTTTATTTCTGATACATTCCCTTTAACAACACTAAATTTGACTTCATTTAAAAGTCTACTTGTAAGTTCTGCTCTCGCTTTGCTTGCAAATACTCCAACTGGGTCCAAAACAACAGGTTTATTGTACTTATTTGCTGCTTTTCCAGCTAATAGGAATAAATCCAACATATTTGAGTTCATAGTTCCTATATTTATTACTACAGAGTTTGCTACACTTACCATTTCTTCTACTTCCTCATATGAAAAACTCATAAGAGGACTTGCTCCTACAGCTAAAGTTACATTAGCACAATAATTTATAGTTACATTATTAGTATAATGAATTACCAATGGATTTAATTTTTTTACATCTTTAATTAAATTATACATATTTTACCTCCAATATTTTTTTATTACTCAAATTTATAAAAATGATGTACTGGTCCTACTCCATGACCTATATCAAAACTTCTTTTTATTGCTTCTGTTATATAGATTTTACTTAGATTTACTGCTTCTGTTATTTCATATCCTAATGCTAGATAAGATGTTATTGCAGAAGATAATGTGCACCCTGTTCCATGTGTATTTTTTTTATCAATTCTTTCACTTTTATAAACTTTAAATATATTTTTACCAACTAAAATATCCACTGCTTCTCCATCTAAATGACCTCCTTTCATAAGTACAAATTTAGGTCCAAGTTGTAGTATTTCTTCTCCTACTCTCTTCATATCATCTACATTATGTATTTTTATTCCTGTTATTTCTTCTGCCTCTGGTATATTTGGTGTAATTATGTATGCAAGTGGTATCAAATACTTAATTAAGTTTTCTTTTGCCTCTGGCTTTAATAGATAATATCCACTTTTAGATATCATTACTGGGTCCACAACCAAATATTTTGGATTGTATTTCTTTAGATTCTCAACTATTTCAAGTATAATCTCAGGACTTGAAACCATTCCTATTTTTACAGCTCTTGGAGGTATATCTTCAAAGACTGCCTCTATTTGTTTTTTTATTATTTTCTTATTTAAATCCTCTACAGCAAAAACTCCTTTAGTATTCTGTGCTGTTATAGCTGTTATTACACTCATACCATAAGTACCAATTGCACTAAACGTTTTCAAATCAGCCTGAATCCCAGCTCCTCCAGATGAATCAGAGCCGGCTATTGTAAGTGTTGGTATTTTATAATTACTCATTGTTGCCTCCTAAAGTTTAATTTAAATAACTTAATTAAAAAAGCTATACCTACAATAGGTATAGCTTAGAAATAGCATATATCACAAATAATACATACTTGAATTTTTACTAAGCTTTCCTACGCTGGTATTATCCAGATCAGGTGTAAGGGTCGGTATACCTCTCAGCTCTTGGCTCCCCTAGCTATTTTAATTTACTATATTTATAACTTCATTATATTACAATAGTATTTATTGTCAAGTTTTTACACCATATGCACCCATTATAATGTTACTATAAATATTTATGTTAATTGTTCTATTTTCTTACCAATAATATAATCTTCTTTATTATCAATTAAATTTATAAGTATACTTGGGTTTTTTATTATAGACAATTTTTTATTTCTAGTTAATTTTTTTATATAGTATTCTAACTTCATAGCATTGCTTTTTGTGTTGGTCACAAAATAAACTTCTAGTTTTTCAAATCCCTTTGCTCTTGTGTATTTTGAATTAATTCCTAACTTATGTTCATTCATTCTTCTAACTATATTACTGGTATATCCAGTGTATAGAGAATCATCTTTACATCTTATAATATATGTAAAATACACCTTAAATCACATCCTAACATTAAATATATAAATATTATATTATAGAATTAAAAAAAATGGTGTGTATTTTGAATATGCAATCTTCAAAGAATTAATTATAATATATGTATAAAACATACTCTACATGAATCTAATGCTAAATTTTGACATAATAATAACATATTTATTTCTATAATAAAAAATTCACAAATTATAAAAAATAAAATTTTCAAAAAAATTATAATTTTCAAAAAAACAAATTGACACATATAAAAAAATTATGATACCCTAATAAAAAGGGGGCAATGATTATGGAAAACAATTTAAATACAGCTAAAAGAAATAATACTGAATTATTACAAAATGACTCACTTAAGGTCAACTTACAGATAGGTGTAGACTTTACACTTTTATCAAAATCACTTAAAGCCTTTTATAAAAAAGAAAAAGATTTTTATTGCATTGCTCTTGCGCCATGCAATGTATCTAGTGAAAAAGCAAATAGAAAAATAAGTATTTACGATATGATAAAAGAAATTAATATTTTAATTGAAAGTATAACTGATAAAAATGAACTTTTAAGTGAAGAACTCTTTACTAATAATTTATCAGAATTTTATGACGAATCTTTAGGTGAGATTTATATAGACTTAAAACAAGCGTATTTATATATTAAAAAGAATACAGATAGTCTTAACATAGAAGACTCAATTGAATATGTATTTGATGTAGATATAAGCAATGATATAAAAGCAAAAGAAAATCCACTAATTAATTTTAATTCACTTTCTTTAGTAGTATGGAGTGGCGAAACAAAACATATTTTACAACAAATGAATATTTTAGATTTAGAGGATATTCACTCTTATTCTATAGAAAATAATACAAATATAACTATCTATGAAAATAATACTCTTCAATATAAATTTGATGAAGAATCTGAAAATATAAAAGACAGTAGTATAGATATAATTGAACAAATGCTTATACTTCCTGATGACTTGAATTATGATAAAGATGAAGTTGAAAATATGAAAAGCAGACTTGCAAAAATAAATATTAAATATTTACAGACACTTAAAGAAAAGGATATAAAAATAAAATTAATAAATTCAAATCTAACTGATGAACCAGAATTTAGTGATTTAAAATATCAATTACCTCCATGTTGGGTAAGATCAGGCAAGACTTGGAAAGATGTACCTGGTATATATAGAAATAATTCTATAGTGGCTAAAATAGGTTATAGTAATCCTAGCTATGCAAATGTACATTCATCAAAAAATTTAGAATTACATGAAACTGCACATGCTATAGATAAAAATGTTTTAAATAAAAAATCAAATTCTGAAGAATTTATGGAAGTATTTGCTCAGGAAAGATATAAGCTTTATGACCCTAAGCAAGTTGCACATGCATATATAAGCAAGTTTATAGAAGAATTTTTTGCAGAATCATTTGTACATTATTATCTTGATGAAGATTCAAAAAATACTTTAAAGGAAAATTGTCCTCTAACATATGATTTTCTTGAAAAACTTGAACTAAACTATTAAGTGCGCTAATATCCAATAATACATTTAACTATCCTCTTTTCATCAACAATAACCATATAATAATTTATACTTTGAATAAATCACTATCTATAAAGGATTTCTTAGTATTTATGTTATAATATTTATAATGGTTATGTTTTAAAATAGTTTATGTAACCCATAATTTAAATAAATAATAAAAGAAGGATGAAAAGTTATGAAGTTAAATAGAAATGATAGCTGTTGGTGTGGAAGTACTAAAAAATATAAAAAATGTCATATGGATATGGATAATAAAATAGATTCATTTGCTAAGTTAGGTCATATTGTACCAACTCATGATATTATAAAAAATGAAAGTCAAATTGAGGAAATAAAAAAAAGTGCTGTAATAAACACAAAAATTTTGGATTATATTTCAGATAAAATCGAAATTGGAATGTCTACAGAAGATATAAATAAGTTGGTTCATGACTTTACACTACAAAATGGAGCTATCCCTGCTCCACTAGACTATAATGGATTTCCTAAAAGTGTATGTACATCAGTAAATAATGAAGTTTGTCATGGTATTCCAAGTAAGGACATTATCTTAAAAGATGGAGATATTATAAATGTAGATGTTTCTACTATTTTTAATGGATACTATTCAGATGCTTCAAGAATGTTTATGATAGGTAATGTTAATGAAAATGCAAAAAAATTAGTTCAAGTTACAAAGGAATGTGTCCAAAAAGGTCTTGAAGTTGCCAAACCATGGGGATTTTTAGGAGATATAGGTGATGCTATCAACTCTTATGCAAAGAAAAATGGATACTCTGTTGTTAGAGAAATAGGTGGTCATGGAGTTGGATTAAGCTTTCATGAAGACCCTTTTGTAAGTTATGTATCTAAAAAAGGGACTGAGATGCTATTGGTTCCTGGGATGATATTCACAATAGAACCTATGGTAAATGAAGGAACTCACGAAATTTTTGTTGATGAAGAAAATAATTGGACTATTTATACAAAAGATGGTAAATTATCTGCTCAATGGGAATGTATGGTTTTAGTTACAGAAACAGGTGTTGAAATACTAACTGAATAAAAGACAAATGCCTATAAAAATTGAAAATTCAATTTTTATAGGCATTTATTTTATTAATGCACATCTATTGCATCAACTGGACAGCTTTCTCTAGCTTCTGCTGCTGATTCTTCAGCATCACTTGGTACTTCATCAACTATAACATGTGATTTCCCATCATCCTTCATATCAAATACTTCTGGACATATTGATGGACATAATCCACAACCTATACAAGTATCTTGATTAACATTTGCTTTCATAATAAAATCCTCCTAGACGCTACAAATTTAAAATCTTATTTATCAAAGATTGATGAACCAAAACTGTAACATTCAGTTCTTTTTTATTATGTCCTCAAATTTGAAAAAAATACCTTTTAAAATAATTTTTATAAAGTTTATTTTATAGTTATATAAATCCTATATATAATATACATTATCTAATTCATCATACTCATAGGACACTTCTTTTTTATTCTTTTTTACAGGTTCTAGGTTTCTTATTTTTACTATTTTTGCTGGTATACCAACAACTGTTGCACCATTAGGTACATCCTTAACAACAACAGAATTTGCACCAATTTTTGAATTTGAACCTATATTTAAAGGTCCTAGTATTTTTGTTCCAGCACCAATTAATACATCATCACCAACAGTTGGATGTCTCTTTCCAGTATCTTTTCCTGTAGCTCCTAAAGTAGCTCCTTGATATATTGTCACCCTATTACCTACTTCCGCTGTCTCTCCAATTACAACACCCATTCCATGGTCTATCAATATACCTTCCCCCATTTTAGCACCAGGATGTATTTCTATGCCAGTCATAAATCTGGATATCTGGGATATTAATCTTGCTGTAAAAAGCTTCTTCTTCTTATAAAGAGCATGAGCCATCCTATGCATTATCATTGCATGAACTGATGGATAAAGTAAAAAAACTTCTATCTTAGACCTAGCTGCTGGATCATTCTTCATTATATATTCAATATCTTTATTTATTTTCTTAAACAAAGTATTCACTCCCTCAAATAAAATTATTAAAATATTCCCATAGACATATACTTATCAACTCCATCTGGAGCTACTGTAACTATCTTTTTATCTGGATACTTTTTTGCCATCTCTATAGCACCAAATATATTTGCTCCAGAAGATATCCCTACTAAAATTCCCTCTTTTGCTGCAAGTAATTTAACTGTATCAAATGCATCTTCATCATCTACTAATATTACTTCATCAACTACACTAGAATCATAATTTTCAGGAACAAAGTTAGCACCTATTCCTTGTATTTTATGAGGTCCAGTCTTGTTTTCTGATATAGCTGGAGATTTTTTTGGTTCAAGTGCAATTACTCTTATATTTGGATTTTGTTCTTTTAAATATCTTGCAGTTCCTATTAAAGTACCACCTGTTCCAACTCCACATACGAATATATCTAAATCTTTGACATCATTCATAATTTCAACTGCTGTTGTTTTATAATGTGCATTTGGATTATCTTTATTTTCAAATTGTTTTAAGCTTTTATAGTTTGGATTTTCTTTTAAAAGTTCATTTGCTTTTTCTATGGAACCTGCCATTCCAGCTTTACCATCTGTAAGCACCAAATTTGCTCCATAAGCCTTCATTAAATCTCTTCTCTCAACGCTCATTGTTTCGGGCATTACGATTACTACTTCATATCCTTTTAATTTTCCTATCATAGATAATGCAATACCAGTATTTCCACTAGTTGCTTCAACTAGTACATCTCCCTTTTTTAATTCTCCTCTTTGCTCTAAGCCCTCTAACATTTCATAAACAGCTCTATCTTTTATACTTCCTGCTGGATTTACTTTTTCTAATTTTACATATATGTTAGAACACCCATTAGTACAGCCTAAATTATTCAGCCTTACTACAGGTGTGTTTCCTATCAACTCTAATGCGTTATTATATAACATACTATTTCCTCCTATATGTCCAAATCTATTATCAAATTGATAACGATAAATATATTATAGTATTATCATTTTGATAATGCAACCTTTTTTTGGATTTTATACTTACAATCACTTTATTCCAAATATTAGTAATATTCAAATAAAAAAGTGAAAATCATTATCGATTTTCACTCTTTAAAATTTAACCTTTAAATTAAATCTTGAGTAATATTTTGTTGCTAAAATTCCACAAAATACTATATAAGACCTAATATTTTTGCGACCTCTACATTAACTTTTAATACATTAACTCTATCTTCACCTAAAACTCCAAAAAGTTTTTTGGAAGTATTATCATCTACAATTTTTTGTAATTTACTTTCTGATATTCCAGACGCTTTTGCTATAGCTGGTATCTGAATTTTTGCAGAGGCTGGACTTATATTAGGGTCAAGTCCTGAACCTGATGCTGTAAGTAAATCTGTTGGTATATCCTCTCTTTTGACAGTTGGATTATCCTTTAAAAACTTTTCTATATCTTTTTGTACTCTATCATGAAGTTCTGGATTTGTAGCTCCATAATTAAAAGACCCTGATGATACACCTCCATAAGATGTATTTCCATCTTTATCTGGTACTAAATCTTCTTTTGTATAAGTATTATAGTTTACTGATGATACTCTTCCCTTAAAGAATCTCGCATCTGTAAAGCTTTGACCAATAAGTTCTGAACCTACTTTTACACCATTTACTTCTATCATACTTCCATTGGCTTTATCTTTAAATGCAACTTGACTTACACCTGTCAAAACAAGTGGATATACAAGTCCACAAACAACTAACAATACAATACTTACAAGTAATGCTGGCTTTAATGTTTTCATTTTTATATCCTCCATTTATTAACCTAAATTAAGAACCATTACTAAAGGTGTAATCAATAAATCAATTAATTTTATTCCTAAAAATGGTACTATAACTCCACCAAGACCAAATATAAGCATATTTCTCATTAACATAGCTTGTGATTTCATAGGTCTATATTTTACTCCCTTCATTGCAAGAGGTATTAAACATGGGATAATTATAGCATTAAATATTAAAGCTGATAATATCGCACTAAATGACGTAGAAAGTTTCATTACATTTAATATCTCCATTTGAGGTATTGCAAGAGTAAATATAGCTGGTATAATCGCAAAATATTTTGCAACATCATTTGCTATACTAAATGTTGTCAAAGCCCCACGAGTTATTAAAAGCTGTTTTCCTATTTCAACAACTTCCAATATCTTAGTTGGGTCTGAATCTAAATCTACCATATTTGCTGCTTCTTTTGCAGATGTTGTACCACTATTCATTGCAAGACCTACATCTGCCTGAGCAAGTGCAGGAGCATCATTTGTTCCATCACCTGTCATTGCAACTATTTTACCCTCTAATTGTTCTTTTTTTATTGCATCTATTTTATCTTCTGGTTTACATTCTGCAATAAATCCATCTACTCCAGCTTCTCTTGCAATTGTAGCTGCTGTCAAGGGATTATCCCCTGTACACATTATTGTCTTTATTCCTATCTCTCGAAGTCTAGCAAATCTTTCTACAAGCCCTGATTTTACTGTATCTTTTAAGTAGATAATTCCATATATCTCATTATCTACACACACTACTAAAGGTGTTCCTCCTAGTTTAGCTACTCGATTTACATTTTCTTCTAAATCTTCTGGCACTGTACCACCAGATTCTTTTACTCTTTTTATTATGCTATCATAAGCACCTTTTCTTATAGCTCTACCATCAGCTAAGTTAATACCACTCATTCTAGTTTGTGCAGAAAATTCTACAAACTCAGCTTCCTCTGCCTCTTTTGTCTTACCTGTTGAACCTAATTTCATACCTAAATCAACTATAGATTTTCCTTCTGGTGTATCATCTTTTAATGAACACATAACAGAATAATTTATTAAATCTTTTGAATCTGCATTTCCAACTGCTATAAATTCTGATGCAAGTCTATTCCCATAAGTAATCGTACCTGTCTTATCCAAAATCATAGTATCAACGTCTCCACAAGCTTCTACTGCTTTTCCTGACATTGCAATTACATTAAATCTAGTTACTCTATCCATACCTGCAATACCAATAGCTGACAACAATCCACCTATAGTAGTTGGTATTAAACATACCAAAAGAGCTATCATAGTAGAAATTGGAATCTTTACACCTGCATAGTTTGCCATTGGATAAAGAGATATTAAAACAACCATAAATATAAGTGTTAACCCTACTAACAAAGTATTTAAAGCAATCTCATTTGGCGTTTTTTGTCTTGAAGCACCTTCTACAAGAGCTATCATTTTATCTAAGAACGATTCTCCTGGTTTTGTTGTTATTCTTATCTTTAACCAGTCACTTACAACTGTAGTACCACCTGTAACAGATGCGAAATCTCCACCTGATTCTCTCATGACAGGTGCAGATTCTCCAGTTATTGCTGACTCATCTACAGAAGCTATGCCCTCTATAACTTCTCCATCATTTGGAATAACTTCTCCAGCATTTACTAAAACAATATCACCAAGTTTTAGCTCACTTGCACTTATCATTTTTTCATTTCCTAACGTATCTATAACCCTTGCTACTGTATCTTTTCTAGTTTTCTTAAGTGTATCTGCTTGAGCTTTACCTCTTCCCTCAGCTACAGCTTCAGCAAAATTTGCAAAAAGGACTGTTATAAATAAGATTATTGTTACAATCCCATTATAAGCTCTTAAGTTATTGCCTTCATCACCAAACAAACTAGGTACTATTGTAAGTATCAATGTTACTATAAATCCAATTTCTACAACAAACATAACTGGATTTTTCATCATATATTTAGGATTTAATTTTTTAAAAGCTTCTATAATGGAAGTTTTGAAAATATCTTTTGTAATAAACTTTGTTTTTTTAGTTTCCATAAAACTTTACTCCCTCCCAATTTTTTAGTGCCACAACACTAGATGCTCCGAAATAGGTCCAAGCGCTAAGGCTGGGAAAAATGTTAAAGCACCAACAATTAAAACAACAAGTACTAGAACTATTGTAAATGTAAAATTATCCGTTCTAAGTGTTCCTATACTTTCATTTACAGCTTTTTTAGATGCTAACAAACTTGATATTGCTAGTAGTACTATAATAGACACATATCTTCCAAAGAACATAACTATACCTGTTGTTATATTCCAAAACATAGTGTTATCTCCTAAACCTTCAAATCCTGAACCATTATTAGCTGCTGAAGATGCAAACTCATACAATACCTGTGATAATCCATGGAATCCAGGATTTGAAATTCCTTCAAGTCCTGCTGGTATTGCTACTGAAAGACCAGAGAACATTAGTATTAAAAGTGGATGTAATATAATAAGTAAAGCAATAAGCTTCATTTCTTTTCCTTCGATTTTCTTAGTTAAAAACTCTGGTGTTCTTCCTACCATTAATCCACATAAGAATACTGCTATTATAGCGTACATCAACATATTCATCAGACCTACGCCTTTACCACCAAATACTACATTTAGCATCATATTTAAAAGTGGTACTAATCCTCCTAAAGGAGTCAGTGTATCATGCATATTATTAACTGTACCTGTCGTAAAGGAAGTAGTCACTGTTGTGAATAATGATGATTGTGCTATACCAAATCTAACTTCCTTACCTTCCATACTTCCCATACTTTGATTAAGCCCTAATTGTGATAAAATAGGGTTTCCTGCACTTTCTGCTTTAAAGCACACTACTAGACCTATTAAAAATATGATTGACATTGCGCCAAACACAACCCAACCTTGTTTTTTATTCTTTATCATGTGACCAAATGCAACAACACAAGCTCCTGGTAATATCATCATAGATAATATTTCTACTATATTTGATATTATTGTTGGATTTTCAAATGGGTGTGATGAATTTGAACCAAAGAATCCACCACCATTTGTTCCTAAATGTTTTATTGATTCAAGAGCTGCCACAGGACCTCTAGCTATATCTTGAAGCTTTCCTTCTATAGTAGTCACTGTTTCTGTCCCAGCAAAAGTTTGTGGTACTCCTTGTGTAACTAATATAAGCCCAATAATTAAAGCTCCTGGTAAAAGTACTCTTGTTGTTATCCTAATTAAATCTACATAAAAATTTCCCAATGTTTTCTTTTTACCGACTAGACCTCTTACAAATGCCATAGCAGCCGCATATCCTGTTGCAGCTGATGTAAACATCATATATATTATCACTGTCATCTGACTAAAGTATGAAAGTCCTGATTCACCTGAATAATGTTGAAGATTTGTATTTGTCATAAAACTTATTATTGTATTAAATGATAGTCCTTGTTCCATACTTTTAATTCCACTTGGATTAAAAATATGCATACTTTGAGTTCTAAGTATGATATATCCTATAAATACCATAACTGCATTTGTAAATAATAAAGCTAATGCATACTGTTTCCAGTTCATTTCTTTTTTCTTATCTATACTACATACCTTATATATAAAATTGTCCACTTTATCAAATAGTCTATCTCCAAATGTTTTTTGATTAGTAGCTATATGATATAAATACTTGCCCATAGGTATTACTAAAATCATAAAAATCGCTAACACTATTACTATCTGCACCATAAAAATTGTTCCCCCCAATTCAACTTACTTATTAGCCTTATACTGTTTAAAATTTTTCAGGATTAATAAGCGCATATACCAAATATATTATTAACATTATAATTACAACTGCCAGAAACCACATAGGTAATCCCTCCATACATTACATTATTTTTTTTCAGTTTGTTTCCCACACCAATCAGCAAGTAACTTCATGGAAACAAATCCTATGAATAACAATGCTATCATAACTATATCCAACATTTTAGCTCCTCCATTTAATTTAATCTCTTTTACAAATTTTAGTTTTGTATTGCTACTTCATTTATCTTATCATTTTAGGTATAAAGATAGGATTAAGAAACATCCATTAATGATTAGTATTTCATAAATATAAAATTTGGTTTTTAAAATGCACATCTAGCAATCGTATTCCCAGTCATTCCAACATAATTCTATATTTGAGATTTACAAAAACCTAGATGGGATTATACTTTCTATAAAGATTTAGACACAAAAAAGGTGGCAAATCTGCCACCCCTAATAAAATCTAAAGTTATTTAATTTATATTAACATTCTGGAACTATATCATTACTTATATCCATATCCAAACTTTTACCATGATAATAAATAAAATCAATTACCTTGCCACTAATTGTAACAGCAATCAAAGAATAAAAGATATCAAACGCTGATAGATAAAATAATGATAACAACAATACAATAACATCTGTTGCTAAATAAACTTGCCCTATGTTCAAAGATGTAGTCTTAGAAATTACTAATGCTAAAGCATCGTCTCCTCCTGATGCACAACCTGCTTTTACTACTATACCTACACCAGTTCCAACAGTTACACCTGCCAAAATAGTTGATAAAAGCATATTTTGTGATTGTGGTACTAGAGGTCCTATAGCTTCAAATAAGTCATATAACACTGAAAAAGTTATAGAAGCTACTATTGAATATATAAGGAATTTTTTACCGAAAAATTTATATCCTACTAAAAGTAGTAAACCATCTATTACAACATTTGCTATTGCTGGTTGTATATTGAATAAATTTTTTAACAGTAGTAAAATACCTAACACTCCACCTTCTGTTATGTTGTTTAAATAATAAAAATTATAAACTCCAAATGCTAATATTGCTGAACCTAAAAATATAAGTCCAATCCTTTCTAAAAATAACCGCCTGGCCATACATATCCCTTCCTTTTTCTGAATTTATATATATTATATACAAAAGAATTGGCTTTGTATACCGCACTTTTCAAATCTTTAATTATACAAAATTTCTATATTTTTTTCAACAATTTTTTTATGTTTTTTTATGTTTTTTTAATACCACACCTACACTATAGTAATTCCAATACTTTAGACGTTTTCCTTTTTTCCATAAGTTTATATTAGTTTTACTTATAATTTAGTATAATTAAGTCTTTGTTTATATTAATTTTTTATTTGTTTAGAAATACTATTCAATAATTTATCACTAAATTAAATTAAAAAAAGAGTTACTTTATATAGTTTCTAAAGTAACTCTAAAAATCTTATTTATTATCTATGACAATTTACCATTCACCCTTGAACTCTGAAATATTATCTTTGTTAACTTCAACTTGTTTAATTTGTGTAACAGGTTCTATTTTTTCACCTTTAAGGAATTTAGATGCCTTTTCTATGACTAATCCACCTTCTTCTACAGCAGACATATAAGTTGTACCATCTATTAACCCATCAGTTATAGCTTTTAATCCATCTTTACTTCCACCCAAACCTATGACTTTAACTTTATCCTTAAGACCAGCATCTTTTAAAGCTTGACCTGCACCTGTAGCAGAATTATCATCTTGACATATTATAACATTAAAATCAGTTTTCTTTTGAATTAAATCTTCTGTTACTTTTAAAGCTTGCTCTTTCTCCCAATTTGAAGTTTGATTATAAACTATTTCTATATTACTATCTTTTAATTCTTTTTCAAGACCTTTTTTTCTTAATACTTGTGGAGTAGTTCCTGGTACTCCTTCTATTAATACAGCTTTCCCACCAGTTTCTCCTAATAAGTTTTTAGCAATTTTTCCAGTTAATGCTCCTGTTTCTTCCTCATTTTGTCCTATATATGTAACTAAACCTTTAAATTCTCCAGTTGGGTTACTTCCTATAGAATTTGTAAATGCTACTATAGGAACGTCTGAATCATTAGCAGCTTTAGCTATTCTCTCACTTACAGCAGAATCAACTCCACATAATGCAATCATGTCTACCCCTTTAGCCATAAAATCTTCAGCTTGTGATAATTGTTTACTAGCATCCCATTGAGCATCTGCATATTCCACGCTTACACCTAATTCTTTAGATTTTGCATCTATACCTTGTTTAGTTGCTACAAAGTAACCTGTTGAACCCGGTAGTAATACTGCTATTTTCTTTTCTCCATTTTTTTCTTTGTCACCACCATTTGAACAACCAACTAAACCAAATATCATAACAAGTGATAGCAACAATGCTAAATGTTTCATTAATTTTTTCATAAAAAAATCCCCCTTATTTTTTATCTTGAAGCAAGTTTTTTCTTGCTATAAGAATCAAATCCAACTGCTGCTAAAATTATTAATCCTTTAAATATGTACTGGAAATATACATCTATTCCAAGAAGATTAAAACTGTTGTTTATAACACTCATAAGTAATACTCCTATAACAGTTTTAAGTACAGAACCAGAACCTCCTGCCACTGATGTACCTCCTATTACTACAGATGCAATTGCATCCATATCATATCCTTCACCTGCAATCGCAGTTGCAGTCCCAAGTCTTCCTGTTAGTACGATTCCAGCTATTCCTGCAAGTACAGCATTAATAATAAACACTTTCACTTTGTGAGAATCTACATTTATACCATTAAGTTTACTTGCTTCTTGATTCCCTCCTACAGAATAAACATATCTACCAAACTTAGTTTTATTAAGTACAATAAACGAAACTAACACCACTATAAAGAAAATTACTACTGGTATTGGTATATTAAACAAATATCCATTTCCAATGTAATCAAGTATTGGTATATTTTCAGTAATTGGATATCCTCCTGTAAGCATCAACAGCAATCCTCTTACAATAGTGACCATAGCCATAGTGGCTATTAATGATGGTACATTTATCTTTGCAACTACTATACCATTGATTAATCCTATTACTGCACAAATCGCTACACCTAAGAACATGGATGCAAACAAATTAGTTCCACCAGTCGCAAATTTCATTGTTATAGCACCTGCAAGAGCTGCTACTGCTCCAACTGATATATCAAAGTTTCCAGATATTATAACAAAAGTCATACCTGCTGAAATTATTCCAATTATAGAAGATTGTCGTAAAAGATTAAGTATATTTTGTTTACCTAAAAATGATGGAGTTGCAATACTTATAGCTATACATAAAGCTAAAAAACCTAATAATACTCCATAATCTCTTAAATTTAACTTCTCAAAAGCTTTCTTCATCTCAGTCCTCCATTTTCATTTTTTATACATTAAATATACTGTTCATTATATCTTGAACCTGTATATTCTCATTTTTTAAATCATCTACAATAGAACCTTCTCTAGTTACTAAAATTCTATCACTTACTCTTATTACTTCTTCTAAATCAGAAGATATAAATATTACTCCTATTCCTTTACTTGAAAATTCTTTGATTGTATTGAAAATATCTTCTTTTGCAGCAATATCTATTCCCTTTGTTGGCTCATCATATATTATTAAATCTAAATCTTTCTCTAACCACTTAGAAACTACTACTTTTTGTTGATTTCCACCACTAAGCTCTTTTACTTCTTGCTTTACATCACTAACTTTTATTCCTAATTCCTTAACACCTTTTTTAGAAAACTCAATTTCTTTATTTCTATCTATAAACAAGAATTTCTTGAATTTATCAATTTGTACTGATGATGAGTTTGTGTATATAGCTTGTTCTAAAATTAATCCTAGATTTTTTCTATCTTCAGGAATCAATCCTATTTTGTTTTTTATAGCAACCTTAGGAGAAGTTATGTCTACTTTTTTACCATTGATAAAAATGTCTCCACTATCTTTATTATCTATACCAAATATCAAATTTATAATTTCAGTTCTTCTTGAACCTACAAGACCTGCAAGACCTACAACTTCGCCTCTATAAACTTTAAATGAAACATTTTTTATTTTGTTAGACCAGCTTATATTCTTTACTTCTAGTACTGGTGGCTCTTCATATTTTGCAAATGTATAATCCTTCTTCTCAATAAGTTTGTGATTATCATTTCCTGTCATAAGTTGAGTTATCTTTAATTTAGTTAAATCCTCTACATCATAAGTTCCAATCATAATTCCATTTTTCATTATACTTGTACTATCACATACTTTAAAAACTTCCTCTAATATGTGAGAAATATAGACTATTGTTTTACCTTTAGACTTTAGTCTACTTATTATTTTAAATAGCCCATCTTTTTCATTATTAGTAAGTGATGTTGTAGGTTCATCCATTATGATAATTTCAGAATTACATGAAACAGCTTTCATTATCTCAACCATTTGTTGGTTTGCTACACTTAAATTAGAAACTACTATATGTGGGTCTATATTAAAATCAAAATCCTCACAAATTTTCATATATTCCTCAAGCATGTCTTTCTTGTTTAAAAACACACTTCCTTTTAAAATTTCTCTACCAAGAAAAATATTTTCAAGTACTGTAAGCGTTGGTATCAAGCTTAATTCTTGATAAATTATACTAATACCATTTTCTTTAGAATGATGTGGATTTTTAAACATTATTTCATTACCAGTCAAAATTACTTTACCTTTAGTTTGGGAATGAACTCCTCCTAAAATTTTAATAAGTGTAGATTTTCCTGCTCCATTAGCTCCCAAAAGAGCTCTTACTTCTCCCTTTTCTAACTCAAAATTTATCCCTTTTAAAACATCTACCTTTCCAAAACTTTTATATATTTGTTGCATTTCCAATATCTTACTCACTATATCACCTCACTAATTCCGAAACCATTTTATAATTTCATCAATATTTTCTTTTGGTGCTGATAACAAATCCCAAGATAAAACATATCCTTTTACTGTTGTCTTATTTATATTTGAAATATTTTCACTTATGTACTTAGGTGTAACAGGAGCTATAATTTCCTTTTTATTTATTTCAACTCCTACATATATATCTTTATTAAGATTTCTTGTCATAAAATCGATTTCCTCTAGTACAAATTCTATAGGGTATACATTTCCTTCATACTCCTTAATTCCTAAAATATCTAAGAAATTTCTTTTTCCAATCTCTTTATTCTTATGTATGGATTCATCAATAAACCTTTCAAATTCAAATGGTAAACCAGCTGGAGCTTTTGTAATTCTATACATCATTGGTTTTATAAAATCTGCTACTTCTTGTAATTTTTCTAAATCTTGACCTGTAAAGTAAGAAATAAAAGGAGAAAAAGTATCTATACCTATTTTCAATCCCTTACTTTTAAAATAATTACTTATCTCTAATAATGCCTTGTATATATTTTGATTTTTTGTTTCAAAAAAATCTTCCCATATTTTATTTTTAAATTTGTATTTTCCATTAATGTATTCTGTTATACCAAATGGAGTATCTTCATTATCTATAACTCCCTTAGACACATTATTCATTTCTCTCATTAACGACTCTTTATCAATATTATTTTTTTCATATATATTTAAACAATCTTTACAAAAACAATTAAAAACACCATTTAGTTTATTCGAAAAAGAACCATACCTTATTTTATCTAAAAAAATTCCATCAAATTTAATATCACTAAAATAAGTACTATATATTTTCTTTATATTTTTTATATTTTCCTTATTATTTGGGCAATAAAACTCAAAATTTTCATCCTCTTGTAAAGCATAGCCCTTGACTTCCTTCCCCATATAATCAATTAGTAAATTACTTTTTTCAAGTAATCCTATTTCAGAAAAACATGGCAACCAAAGATATAGTTCAACATTATATTTATTTAATAGTTTTTTAGTTTCTACATATAATTCTTCATCTACACTCCATCCCATGATAACCTTTTCTATATCAATACAGTCCAATAATTCTAGTAGTTTACATTTTATATCATTAAACTTTATTTCTTTAGCCTTAAAACCTCCAGTAAAAATTTGTACTATTACCTTTTTTCTATCCATGCTTGGCCCTCCTATTAGCTAATGCCATAGCAAGTCTTATCCCCCCATATACTGGCTGATTTTCTTGAGATATAAATTTTAAATTTTTATCTGTATTTTCTGTTTTTAAATTATTCATTAACATTTGAGCATATACAGTTTTATTTAATGTACCACCAGACAAAACTATATTTATTTCGCTTTTATCCATTTTCATTGGATTAGATATTTTTCTCAATATTACTTGAGCTAATTTAGATAGTTCAGTTGATGATTCTCTTAATATTTCAATAGCCAATTTATCACCTTGTTCGGCACAATCAATCACTAATGAAGCTAAGTTTGCTATTTCAACATTATCATTTATATCAGTAATCATATATGCAAGTTGTTCAAAACTATTTGCTCCAAAGAAATCCAAGACACAACTAAATAAATCACTATACTCATGACATTCATCACAATAAAGCAATACTTTCTTTAATAATTTTCTCCCTATATCATATCCAGAACCCAAATCACTAAAATTATACCCCCATCCACCAACTCTATATATTTCTCCATCTTCTTTAATTCCCAGTATAATTGAACCTGTCCCAGCCACAATTACTAAACCAGGGGAATCAGCTTGTGCATAAAAAGCTAAAACTGCATCATTTGCCAGATATATTTTTTCTTTGTTAATCCCAATTTTTAATATTTCATCCATTATAATCTTATAATCATTAGGAGAATCACAACCAGATATACCAAATACAGTGTACTCAATATCGTCATAATCGATATATAAATCTTTTAATATTTTTTTAAATCCATTATTAATATTTTCATATGTTTTTTTAATTCCAACTGACTTATAATTAGTTGAACCAGTGGTATGTTCTTTAAGTATGTTTCCATCTAAGTCACTTACACAAAATTTAGTTTTTGTTCCCCCTCCATCTATTGAAACCAAATATTTCACATTAATATCCTCCTTTTTTATTAGATAAGGAATATTGATAGTCAGTTTCTTTTAAACACATACTAATTACTCCATTTATACTTCCTTCTCTCAATGACTCTACTTTTATTAATTTAGGAAAATTTTCTTCTCCAACATTATTGCTTACATCTTTTTCTATAAACTCCATGTCACTCTTGGTTAATATACTACACTGTATAATCATAGCTTGTGGATTTAGGACACATACAAGAGTCCTTATAAAGTTTGATATTATAGATAAAATTTCTTTCTTAAATTTATTATCTTTACTTTCTAAATATCTTTTTCTTAAACTCATAATATAATCTTCAAGATTTAAGTTGTTAGAGTTATACTTACCAAATTCTATATTTAGATAACTTAATTCTCCAGCAAAATTTGTAGAACCTAAATACAATTCACCATTTATAACTATACCTGAACCAATACCATCTTCTAAATACATAAGAGCCATATTTTTATATTTGTCTTTATACTGTTTTTGATAAATCCCAATAGTAGTAATATTTGTATCATTTTCTATAAACACTTTAGTATTGTATTTACTCTTTATTAAATTTTCTAAATTTATACCTTCCCAACTTTTTATAGTTGGTATATTTTTAACTACACCTTTTTTTACAACTCCTGGGACACCAATTCCAATAGCCCTTATATTGTTTCCTTTTTCCCTTTTTATTAGAGTATCTATAACAAAAAAAGTATCTTGGTTAACGTTTTCATACGTATCCATTCTTATATTAAATTCTTCTTGATAAATTATTTCACCTAATAAATTGGCAACTACCCCTATACAACAATTTCTATAATAATATAAAGCTATTATGTGTTCTAAGTTTGCATTTATTTCAAATAATTGAGCTCTTCTTCCTCCAGTAGATTCACTTAGTCCACTTACTTTAACTTCATTTTTCAAAGCTAATTGCTCTACAATCTTATTAACTGTAGCTAAACTCAATTCAGTAATGCTTGAAATTTCTGGTTTTGTTATAGGACCTTCATTTTTTATAATGTTTTTTATTAAATCTTCATTTACTTTTTTTATCGTTTGCGGTTTTCCAACTATATTTTTCATAGACAACACCTTACTTTATAAACTTTATTTATTAAGTTTAGTATAATATTTACAAGTTAAATTTGTCAATAAATTTTCAATAAAACTTTAAAATCAAATTTCTCTATTATCTGCTTCATAATTATTCTTCCTGACTAAGTTTTATTGTTCATATTCCTTTCAACTGTTCATATTAGTTTGATGATATAAATACATATTATAGTATTGACTATAATAAAATATCCTCATACAAAGACAGTTGCAATTATCTATCTGAATATATATAATAAAAATGTAAATTTGTCATTGAACTCTATCTTAAAAGCGAAATCAATGTTCAGATGAATTTTTCAAACCAGAAAGGAGTATTTAGTTTATGGGAATTGGAACTTGTGCATAGCAAAGGCTATTGTACATAATAAAAAATTTTATTTTTAATTGTGAGTGGCAGTAGCCTTTGCTAATCCTAAAGAATAATTATTTAGGAGGTGCAAAATGAGCTATCAAAATTCGATTGACTTACTGCCTAAAGAACTGATTGAGCAAGTGCAAGAATATATAGATGGTAAAGTGATTTATATTCCCAAAAAGCAAGAGCACAAAAAGCATTGGGGTGAAAACACAAACACCAAACAAGTCTTAGCTTCTCGTAATTCTCAAATCTGTATAAATTTCCAAAATGGAATGAGTATCAAGCAGTTATCAGAGAAATACTTTTTGACAGAGAAAAGCATACAAAGAATACTTAAACAGCAAAATTTATAATTAGAAATGTGTCACGTTTTATGCGTGGCACATTTTTATTCTAAGAAAGAACATGAGGTTTTTCATTCATACCTATATTGTTATAATTAACTTATCAAATAAAAAGGAGGAAAATATATGTCATATTTTCAGTATCAAGGTAATTCTTGTTTTTATAAAGAATATGGACAAGGTAAACCGATAATTTTCCTGCATGGTAATACTGGTTCTTCTAATATGTTTAAAGCACTTGTGCCATTATATGCAGAAAATTTTAGATGTATCTTAATTGATTTTTTAGGTAATGGACAGTCGGATAGAGTTTCTCAATTTTCTCCTGACATATGGCATGATGAAGCCTTACAGACAATAGCACTGATTGAACATTTGAATTGTGGTAAAGTTGGCTTAATTGGAACAAGTGGAGGAGCATGGGCAGCTGTTAATACTGGATTAGAACGTCCCGATTTAGTTGAAGCAATTATAGCAGATAGCTTTGATGGACGTACTCTTAATGATAACTTCATAGATAATCTAATCACTGGAAGGGAAAAATCAAAGCAAGATATTCAAGCACGAAAATTCTATGAATGGTGTCATGGAAAAGATTGGGAGAATGTTGTTAATCTTGATACAAAAGCTCTATTGCAATGTGCAAACGAGAAACGCCCTTTGTTTCATAAAGAATTGTGTAAATTAGAAATGCCAATTTTATTTACAGGAAGTAAGGAAGACGAAATGTGTCGTCATAATCTTGAAGAAGAGTACAAACAAATGGCAACTTTTATTTCAAAAGCAAGTATTCACATTTTTAGTCAGGGAGGACACCCTGCTATATTGACAAATGCAGATGAATTTGCACAGTTAGCAAAAGTTTTTTTCAACTATTAACTAAAAATATTAACTATTTCATAAACATTATTTAGAAAAGAAATATTAAGTTAGTATTTAAACACACAGGTAGTATTATCCTATTATATACAGATATAAAAGAAACGCCGAGGCCCACAAAATATAGTATTTATTCGGGTTCTCAGCGTTTTCCTTATCTCAGTCTAACACTAAATCTCGACTGCCAAAATAAAATTTTTTACTACTTTTTAAACCTAACCTCAGCAGCCTTTGCATGTGCATATAATCCCTCTTCTTTTGCCAGCTTTTCAGCTACAGGTGCTAATGATTGTATAGCTTTTTCATTAAATATCTGCTTTGTACAAGTTTTGATAAAAGTTCCAACCCAAACACCACCAGTATATCTTGATGCTTTAAGTGTTGGTAATGTATGATTGGTACCTGAAACATAGTCGCCAAATACCTCAGCAGAAAGATTTCCAATAAATAAAGAACCATAGTTAGTTAATCTATCACAAATATCATTATACTCATTTACTGCAACTTCTAAATGTTCTGGTGCATAAAAATTACTTATTTTAATGGCTTCTTCCATATCATCAACCAATATTATCTCTCCATTATTTTCCCATGAACTATATGCTATGTCCTTTGTTGGCAAATCTTTTAGCATACTTTCTATATTTTTTTCAACTTTTTGTGCTACTTCCAAGCTATTTGTCAATAATATTCCTCTTGCATTTAAATCATGCTCACATTGTGCTAATAAATCAGCTGCAATATAAACTGGATTTGAAGTTTCATCCGCTATTATAAGAACTTCACTTGGCCCAGCGACAAAATCAATCCCTACTTGTCCATAACATTGTCTTTTAGCTTCAGTTACAAACTTATTTCCTGGTCCTACAATTATGTCAACTGGATTAATCTTTTCTGTTCCATATGTAAATGCTGCTATAGCTTGAACTCCTCCAGTTGCATATATTTCATCAGCACCTGCTATATCCATAGCTACCAATGTCTTAGGATTTATCTTTTCAGTATTTTTCATAGTTGGTGAACATGCCACTATTCTTTTTACTCCTGCTACTTTTGCAGGTATTATAAGCATAAGAGCTGTTGAAAACAATGGATACTGACCTCCTGGAACATATGCAAGACATGACTCTATTGGAATATTAGTTTGACCTAAGATTACACCTGGATAAATTTCTTTTTCAAAAGGGTTTTCAAAACTTAGTTTTTGAGCTTTAGCAAATTCTCTTATATTTTTGGCAGCAATCTTTAAGTTATTTATAAATTCGTCATCTACATGCTTATAAGCTTCCTTTATTTCTTCCTTAGTAATTCTAAATTCATCTCTTGTATTTCTATCAAACTTCTCATTATATTTTTTAAGTGCAACATCCTTATTATTTCTTATATCTTCTATTATAGAACTTACTTGCTCTCTTAATATCTTTTCATCTACCTTTTCTTTCATACTTGATGTTTTAATACTTTTCATTTTTTACCTCCTAATTTTACAATCTCATACTCATTTATTTTACAATATTATCCTCATTTAAGATATATAAATAAATAAAAACTCCCACCCTCTATCAAAAGCTAGAGGATGGGAGTTTAATCATATTGTACTCACCTCACTAACTGAGCACTATTTGTCTAATAAATATACTTATATTTCTTCTAATCATTATTTTTTTCTGAATTTTCTCTTTATTATACATAATATGATATATTTTAACTATTGATTTGTCAATTAATTTTTTTATTTTCTACAGCAGTTACAATTACATTTATGGCATTTATGGCAACAATTATTATTGTTTCCTCCATTATTTCCATTTCTTCTAGCTTCACATTCCATACCTTCATCAAATAATCTAGCAGCTTCTGCTAAATATTCGATTCCTTTATAGTTGTATTTTGAATATTCATCCCAGTATTTTTCTGCTTCTTCCCATAATTTTCTAGCTTCACATTCATATGCTAATGCCTCTTTCTTTTTCTCTGAAGATTCACAGAATGCTTCTCTTGCTTCTCTTTCTCTTATCTCAGCTTCTCTTCTAAATCTTTCACAGTTTCTAGGTCTATTTTCTCCTGAATCTGAACATCCACAGTTTGAACCTCTTCTTTCTCTATCTTCATCATATGCTTCTCTTTCATATTCTTCTCTATCATTTTGGAACCATTTAGCTGTAGATTCTCCTCTTTCATACCAATCTTCTGAATAACATTTTTTATTTTCCATATAACATATCTCTCCCTTTAATTTTAATTTTTTTATGAGATGTTTTGTTTCATCTCATACTATATAGTATTAAAATCGTCAAAATATGTTACATATAAACTTATATTTTTTCTTTTTTAACTTATTTTCAACATTTTATTCATTTTTTCGCAGTATCCTTTATCTTTTATTAGACATAAACTGTTGTTTATTTCATATTCAGAATCAGCATAAACCATAATAGCAAGTTCATCATCATCATTTAAAATATCGAATTTTACTAAACAATTCTCAACTATATTTAGAATTTCATCTTTATTACATTTTTTAAATCTAAGAAGTGCTCCACACTTTTCTCTAACTATTTTATTAACTTGTATTTTATCTTTAGTAAAAGAATCTATACTTGAAACTCTATTATCTATTATATCTATAACATCTGAATAAACCGCACTTCCTGTTGCTAAACTTCCAGCTCCTTTACCTACAAAAGAAACTTCTCCTACTGAATCTCCATTCACTATGACAGCATTGAACTCATTGTCTATTCTAGCAAGGATATTATCTTTTTCTACTAAAACAGGTCTAACAAAAGCACTTACTTTATCATTTTCATACTTACTTTGACCAATCAATTTTATTTTACAATTTAATTTTTTTGCATATTCAATATCTTTTTCATCTATATCTGTAATTCCTTCTAAATACACATCTTTCCAATATACTCTATTGTCATAAGCTAGAGTTGATAATATTGATAGTTTTCTAGCAGCATCATACCCTAATACATCTGACTCTGGATTTGCTTCAGCAAAACCTAATTCTTGTGCTTGTCTTAATGCCATATCATAAGATAGATTCTCATCATACATTTTAGATAATATAAAATTAGTAGTTCCATTTAAAATTGCATTTATACTATCTATATTATTTCCTTCTAGTGATTCTATTATTGGTTTTAATACTGGTATACCTCCTGCAACTGAAGCTTCAAATTTAATACTTACTTTATTTTCACTTGCTAATTTTGCAAGCTCATCTCCACATTCAGCTAACAAATCTTTATTTGCTGTAACAACATGAATTTTATTGTTTAATGCTTTTTTTATATAAGATAATGATGGTTCTAAACCACCCATGACTTCAACAAGTATATCTATATCTTTATTAAATATATCATCTATATTATTAGTTATTATATTAGAATATTTTTTATCCTTATGTTTTTCCAAATTATTAACTAAAATTCCAACTATTTCTATATTTCTTTTTTCTTTATTATTATCTATTATATCTATAAGTCCACTTCCTACAACTCCATATCCTAGTACTCCAATTTTCACTTTATTCTCCATTTTATTTTCCTCCTAAATTTATAATTTTCCGATTTTTTTTTATTTTCAATCTTTTATTGCAATAAAAATAGACTCATCCCTATATAAAGGGACGAGTCTATACTCGCGGTTCCACCCAATTTGATTTTATCATTTATTGATAAAATCCACTTTACACTTTAACGCAGTTAACGGTTAGTCTTACTAAAACTTTTTAAAGTAACTTCAGACCACAGCTCCTAGGTAGTTTTCAATTTCTCAAACTTAGAAAGTCTTTCAGCCTGTGAACTTTCCTCTCTGATAGTCGAATTAAATTTACTCTTCCTATTCATTGCTTTTATATTTTCTATAATTATTATGATTACTGTTTATATTTTTAAATAACAAAAAACTCTCATCCTTATAACATAAGGACGAGAGTATTATTCCCGCGGTTCCACCTAATTTAGTTTTCATATGTCATGAAAACTCACTTTACACTTTAACGCAGCTAACGACTATTCTTACTAAAATCTACTAATGCAGATGACTTCAGAAAGTAGCTCCTAGGTAGTTTTCAATCCCTCTAATTTAAAAAGTCTTCCAGCCAACGGACTCTTCTCTCTGGTAATCGAATTAGATTTACTCTTCCTATTCATCGCCTTTTTATTTATTATGTTGTAATTTATTTTAAACCCTTCTAAATCAATTGTCAATACTTTTTTAAAATTTTATTTTTTATATTTAAACTTATAAATCCGAAAACTCTATTTCTAATTTTTTACTTAGTTCATTGCTGATTTCTCTTTTATGATTATATTTTTCAATATTATTTTTACTTCTAACAGGCAATGAAACTATAAATTCACTTCCAATACCAAGTTGACTTTTTAAAGATATACTTCCCTCATGCAACTCAACCAAAGATTTCACTAATGAAAGTCCAATACCACTTCCTTTAACTCTGTAAGAAAGTTCATTGTCAATCTGTTCAAACCTATTAAATATTTTATCTATTTTTTCTTTTGGTATACCTATACCACTATCAGATATTTTCATATTAAATACATTATCTTTCACATATAAAAATATATTTATTTTTCCATCTTTCTTATTGTACTTAATTCCATTAGAAAGTAAATTTAATATTATTCTTTCCAATTTTTCTGAATCAAATAACATTGAAAATTCTTCTATTTCTGTATCAAATGTAAGTTGTATATTATTTTGGCTTGCAAAATCAGCTACAGACATACATATCTCCTCTATAAATGCAATTATATCAGATTCTTCTGGTTTAAAATCTAAATATCCTGATTGCATTTTTGTAAAATCTATAACATTATTTACTAACCTCAGTATTCTATTTCCATTTTGTTTTATTATACCTAAATTTCTTTTTAAAGTATCATTTGATTCTATTAAATCTGCTTCTTTTTTTTCTATCACTTGTAATGAAGATGATATTAAGTTTATAGGCGTTCTAAGTTCATGGGATAAATTTGCAAAAAATTCCATCCTAGTTTTATCCATTTCCTCTTCTAATCTTTTTCTTCTACTTATATCCCTTGCTGTTCCAATTATTCCAATAACACTTCCATAGCTATCAAAAAACGGCCTTTTTGTAATCTCAATGCACTTGTTTTCATCATTCATACTTATATTTAACTCAAATGTAACTACTTTTTTATTTTCAACTACACCCTTATCACTTTCAAATATCTTATCTATTAAAGCTTCTTCTTCTGATATTTTATAACTATTCTTCCCTAATAATTCTTCTTTATTCATACAAGCTAAATTCAAAAAACCTGAATTAAATCCAATATAATTTCCATACACATCTTTATAAAACATATTCTCTGGAATTGAGTGTTCTATCATCTTCATTAAATCTTTTGAGTTATAATTTCTATTACTGTAACCACTATATATTATATTGTCTACTATCCCTATAGTACCTAAAAGTTCGTCTTCATCATACAAAAAATATTTTTCAACCATAAAAAATGTTTCTTCATATTCAAAAAGATTTTGTAAAAATCTTTTTTTACTAGATACTCCTTCTCTATAATCATCTCTAAATAATTTTCCTGTATTCTCTCCCCATACTTCTATATCATTTTTACCAAAGATATCTTTCGTTGTTTTAATGTTGTTATTTAATATTGGTATTAAATTTTCACTGCAATCTATATATATGCCTTCTTCGTCTTTAATATAAGCTACTTTTTCCTTTTTATCAAAGGAATCGATTATCTGTCTATAATCAAATACAATTTTACCAAAATACAAAATTATGTATGAATCCCCTATTATCTGTTTTTTTATATTTATCCAGTTTTTAAGTGTCGGAATGTACCTTTTTATACAATCCACTTCATTTGAGAACAACTCTTTGAAATATTTTTTAGACTTAAATACAGGCAATACATCTAGTATATTTTTATCACAAATACCTTCTTCTAATTGTAATACTTTGCCCATACCCTTACTTATATATTCTACTCGATATTCTATATCTTCTTGTCTCTTTACAATTCTACAATATAAAAAAGGTACAGGTATATTTTTTATAAAATTTACATATTTATTATGGGTATCCATATTCTAACCACTACCTTTCAATGTTATTTATAATAATACTACTTAATTAATTATATGACAATTTTCTATTAATTATAACATATTTTATAAGATATACTTGTGAATAAATTTAATTTTATGTAATTTATTATTTGTTTATAATTATTTATGTCGCTTTTTTCTAAATCTAATTACAGTAGCTTATTCTAATATATTGGTAATTAGAAATACAGGCACATATAAAAACACATGACTAAATACTGCATTATTTGAAAATACAGAAATTAACTCATTAGGACTATAATTTTTATTTAGTATATTTTTTGATACTTACCAATTTTATCTCTTACTTATCAATAGTCATCTTTTTAAAGATGATTATAAATTAAAACTATCCCATTAAATAAAATTTGTCAAGTTATACTAAAAATAAAAAAAGCCCAGAAAAATTCTAGACTTTTTAACTTAAATGTCAATATTTCTTTATTAATTCAATTACATTTATAATACTAAATACTCTCTTTTATTTTAAATACTTTACTTTAACATTTCATGTCTTATCTTTCTAAAATACAATCTTGAATTTACCTCATAGCCAATAACGATAGACCAACTACTAAAATACATCCAGGTCATAAGTACAATTATTTCAGCTATACTTCCATAGATTACTTCATAGTTAGCATAGTAATTTGTATAATAAGAATATAAAAATGATACTAAAAACCAAGCAAAAGTAGCAAAAATAGCACCTGGCGCAGATTCTTTAATAGTTAACTTTTTATTTGGAGTGTATTTATATAAAAGTGTAAATATCACTATTATTGTTATTATACCTACAGTGTATCTTAGAATATCCCATATTTTTATAAATATCTCATCCAATCCTACAAGATTAAAAATAAAATAACCTATTTTTTCCCCGTAAACTAAAAATATCATAGATAAAAAAATAAGGACCAAAAGCATTATTGTAAATAAAAATGATATAGATAAAATTTTAAAAAAAGACCTAGTTTCTTTAACTTTATAGGCTCTATTCATTCCTTTAATAAGAGCTTTTACTGCTCTTGAAAATGTCCACATAGTAAGTACAAAACTGACTGCTAAAAATTTCAGGTTTCTATTGTCTATTGCAGAAACTATGATTGAAGATAACACAGCAAAAGCACCTTCTGGCATCATATTTCTAAACAAAGCTATATACTTATTTAAATGAAGAATCGGTATATAAGCTATAGAACTTATTGTAAATATTAAAAAAGGAAATATGGACAACATTAAGAAGAAAGATACTTCTGCTGACTTTGAACTTAATTCACTGTAATTGGATTTTGCAATTATATATTCAATCAATTTCTTATCTATACCAAACATAAATATCCCCTTTTCTATCAAATTAATTTCATTATACAATATTAATTATACTCAGATTCATTCTATAATATAATTATTTAAGTAAAAATAACACAAATAAAAGCTGAAAATAACAATTCTACTAACATTTCCATATTCTACTCAATGAAAGTAAATTATAATTTTCAGCTAAATAAATATTATTACAAAATTATCTTATAAAATAATAATATTTTATTTTAATTTTTCGACCATGTCATCTATATACTTTTTCAAACCTTGAATCTTTTTATCTGCTTCAATATCACTAGCTCCTTTTACAGCTATGTAAAATTTAAGTTTTGGTTCTGTTCCAGATGGTCTTATAGCTACCCAAGATTCATCTTCCAAAAAGTATTTTAAAACATCAGATTTAGGAAGATTATCTATACCATTTTTATAATCTTTTTTATCAACTACTTTAATACTATTTATATAATCAATTTGATTTTCTCTAAAATAAGATATTATTTCTTTTATCTTTTCTACACCTTCTATACCTTTTAAAGTCAAAGATATAGTCTGTTCTTTGAAAAATCCATACTTTTTATAAAGTTCTATTAAACCATCATATAAACTCATACCTTTTGAATAGTAAAATGCTGCCATTTCAGATATTAACAATGAAGAAACTACACCATCTTTATCTCTAGCATGAGTCCCAACTAAGTAACCATAACTTTCTTCATATCCAAATACATAACTTCTATTTTTATTTTGTTCAAATAATTTTATTTTTTCACCAATAAATTTAAAACCTGTAAGAACATTTAATACATCAACATTATTTGCTTTAGCTATATCTGCTCCAAATTCTGATGTAACTATGGTTTTTATTATTGTAGGATTTTCTTTTAATTTATTATTTTCTTTTAATCCTTCTATTATATAATGTGTCAGCATACCACCAATTTGATTTCCTGTAAGTAAAGCATACTCACCTGTAGTAGTTTTTACTGCTACACCTACTCTATCACAATCTGGGTCAGTTGCTATTACAAGGTCTGCTCCTTTTTCTTTTGCGAGTAATATACCTCTATTTAAAGCTTTTTTCTCTTCTGGATTTGGATAATCAAGCCCTGCAAAATTTGGGTCTGGATTTTCTTCTTCTGGAACTACAATTATATTTTCAAAACCAACTTCTTTCAATGCTCTTCTTATTGGAACATTCCCTGTTCCACAAAGAGGTGTATAAACTATCTTAAAGCTTTTACCTACATTTTTAACTAAATCTTTTCTTATAATTTGGCTTTTTACTGCTTCTATAAATTTAGTATCTTGTGATTCGTCCAACAAAACTACCAAATTTTTATTAGCTTCCGTTAAGGTTGGTATTGTACTATAATCATGTATACTATTTACTTTCTCTGTTATTGCATTTGCAATCTCTGGCATAACTTGTGCTCCATCTTCCCAGTATACCTTATATCCATTATATTCTGGAGGATTATGGCTTGCTGTTATGACTATACCAGCGATTGCATTTAAGCTTCTAACAGCAAAAGATAATTCTGGAGTAGTTCTCAAACTATCAAATATATATGCTTTTATACCACATGCTGCCAAAGTATTTGCAGATTCTATACAGAATTGTCTAGACTTGTGTCTATTATCATGAGCTATTACTACTCCTCTACTTGTTTCTTCTTTTGTTGTGTTTTCTAATATATAGTTTGCCAATCCAAAAGTAGCTCTTCTAACTGTGTACTTATTTATTCTATTCGTTCCTGCTTCAATTATTCCTCTAAGACCCGCAGTCCCAAATTCTAAATCCTTATAGAATCTATCCTCTATTTCTTTTTCATTATTTTTTATATTCTCCAACTCTAGCTTTGTATCTTCATCAAAATATGAACCCTTTATCCACTCTTCATAAGTTTTAGTATAATCCATAATAAACCCCTCTCTACTGTATGTATTTATTGCAACTGACGCATAAACAAGCATTTTAATGTAATCTATAACTCTTCTATATACTTATTAATTGAATTAATAAAAATGTCTGCCATTATTCTATGACCCTCTTTGGTTGGATGTAACCCATCAAAATATAATTTTTTATATCCTTCTAGTTCCATATTTTTATTATATTCTGAATAAAAATCTACGAAATTAGTATTAAATGTCATACAAAATTTTTTTATCCAATAACTATATGATTCTAAGTTTTGAGATACTATATTAAAATCAGTAAAACAACTCCAATCTTCCCTAACATTTGGAATATCTGGTTTTAATGGTATACCTATTATAGGTATAATATTTTTTGAATATGACTGATGCACCATAGCCATTATATTAGAATTAATAATTTTATTTCCCGCACCAGCAATAAAATCATTGGTGCCACCCATTATAAAAACTATATCAGGAGAGTTTTTTACAACATCTTCATTAAACCTAGCTAACATACCACTTGTTGTATCACCATTTATACCCTTATTTACTATTTCTAATCGAGTCTCTTTATTTACAATGTTTGTCCATGAATTACTTCGTGATACCCCAAATCCATACGTTAAACTGTCTCCTAAGCAGACTATTTTCATCTTATCCCCCCTTAGATATATTTTTATGTTTTAAGAATAATCTAACAGTTTAGTTAATTCATATTTTATACTTTTTTGTCCTTCAAGTAAAGTTATTCTATTCACTAATTTAATGTAGATATATATCTATACTTTTCCTTCCCCAATTTGAAGCTTTTCCTTCACTGTTCATAAAAATGTCTATTCTATTACCTTTAATTGCACCTCCACAATCTTCTGCTACAAAAGTCATACCCAGTTTAGGTATATATACTTTTGTTCCATATGGTATTACACGTGGGTCAACTGCAATAACACCCCATCTTGGAGTTGTACCAGTAGATGTTATTGTATCTCCTGCATATGCAGTGGCAACCACTTTCATATGTTTGCCTCCTCTTATATTTGCTCCTCTTGATGCTATTAGTACTTTTTCTTTAGTTCCATATTTTATAATTTTTGTAGTTGGCTCCTTAGATATTACTTCTTTTGATAAGACTTTTTTGACTAACTTTCCATCATGGTAAGTTAAATTATAGACTAGTTTTTTTTCTCCTTCTTGACCTTCTTGATAAACTTTAGATTTTCCTTTTAACAAATTACTATCATTTACATGCTTTGTATCAAATGGAATTTTTTCAATCTCTTCTTTTTTACTTTTAGTTACCTTAACAACTTTTATTTTCATATCATCTTTTAGTTCTGTATCTAAACTTGGATTAATCTTATCTTCAGAATTATACTTTACACCCTGTTCATCCAAAAGTTCCTCAACTGTTTTCTTAAAGGAAGATACTTTTTGCTCTTGACCCTTAACAGTTAAAATTATGTCTTCTTTATTTAATATAGAATATATACTTACCAAACCCATTAAAATTGATACACTTAATAAAGATGATATTATTATCCTCTTTTCTCTTTTCTCCATAATAATCTCCTTCCATGTTCAAATTTTAAATTAATATTATTCATTACAGTTTTAACCTTATATTATATATGTATATTATAGCTTTCCAAATTTATGTAACTTTTTTGTAACTTCTAAAATTATTAAGATTACTTTTAGACCTAGAAAAGTCCATAAATATACTGTTTTTAGATTATCAAAGCTTAATATAATAGTTTTTAGTTATGTCTTAAGTAATTATCTCTTAGTCTATGAGATATAAACATAAATAAAAGAAAGAAATGACACTCAACTTAAAACACATTGTATGCAAATACTGACTATGGTAAAATGAACTCATAAATAAATTGGAATTTTCGTGATTAGGAGGAGTAAAGTGAAATTTGAACGGTTAAGAACCAGTGAAAATAAATTATATTACAAGGCTATGGAATTATATAAAATTAGTTTCCCATTTCATGAACAAAGAAAATCTTCTTTGCAAGAAGAAATTTTGAAAAATAAAGAATATCAATTCAATTTAATTTATAATAAAAACCAGTTTGTCGGCATAATTTTATGTTGGGAAACAGATGACTTTATCTATGTAGAACATTTCTGCATTTTTCCAGAAATGCGCAATAATAGATATGGACAAAGAGCGTTAGAGCTTTTAAATAAGAAAGGAAAAACTATTATTTTAGAAATTGACCTTCCAATTGATGAGATTTCAATTTATCGCAAGGCGTTCTATGAAAGAGTAAAATATAAGACAAATAATTATGAACACATTCATCCACCATACCATGAAAAATTTAATGGGCATAACCTGATTGTAATGTCTTACCCAGAAAAGTTATCTAAAATGGAATATGATAAATTTAATCACTATCTAAGAAATAATGTCATGAGTTTCTAAATATAATTCCTATTTATTGAACTGTATAAAACTTCATAATTAAATAAAAGAGATGTCTCAAAATAGAAATAAGACTCTTTTCCATTGTTTAAATAATAAAGATATATTGGATTTCATACAAAGAAGGATGCATCATGAACTAAAAAATTCATGATACATTCTCTTTTTCACGCTTAAAGTTAGAAAACAGGTGAGATTTTATAGACAAAATTACATTTTATATAACAAACTTTATTCTATTTTTATAAATTTAGGTTTCTATTTTTGTGTAATAATACAGATAATTCAGATTTCTATTTTGAAACCTCTATTTTTCTAAATAACTGTTTAAGACAGACAAAAAAGGTGATTCAAATTTTTATTTTGAAACACTTTCTTTTAATTTGATTAATCTTTAAGTCCTATATTAAATTTTTACTTATTCTTTATTTTTCAACATTTTTTCCATATCTAAAATCTTTTCAATTACATCCTTAAAAATTGGTTCTTCTCTAAGCTCATTATAACTATCATCATTAAGTACAATTAACAAGTTTGTATATATATTAAAAGTATATAAATTTTTAGACTCTACCTTATCAAAAAATCTCATTTGACTTACATCCAAATTTTCATGTATAGGATATTTTTCTAATATTTCTTTTAGACTATATAAGGCTTTTTTTGCTTCTTCTTTCATGTTAAAAAATAAAAAAATTAGAGATAATTCCATATAATCCATATACATACTAAAAAATGCACCTTTATCTTCACTGAGCATTTTTTTTATTTCTAAAGAAAGATTTGCATACCCCAGCAACTTATTTTTTATATACTCCATTTCTCTCTCAATTGCATTTTTATTAAAATTTCTATTCTCCAATTTTTTCTTTAATTCCTTGTATTGATTTTTGTATACATTAATTATTCCCTTACAATCCATGCTTATATTAAATACATTACTAAACAATTTATTTTGAAGCAATATTTCTGCTTCTTCAAGTCTATTTTGCTTTAAATATATCATAGCTAAATTAACACTTGTATCCCCTATTGACTTATGTATCATATTTAAATACAACTCTGCCTTTTCATAATCCTCCAACATACAATATGCGTTTGATAATATAATAAGAGCTGTTTCTTTTATTTGGATATCATCTGTATTTCTCACTATATCTTCAAGAATATTCGTTGTTTCTTTTACTCTGTCATTAAGTTCACTCTTACCAAATTTATATGAATACATCTGATACAGCGAACATATCCTTAGCTTCAATAAATAGCTTTTAGGATACTTCTCTATATACATATTGGAAAGCTTTTTTACAGATTCTAAGTCTTGTCTAAATTCTTCTTTTGGTTCTTCTGTTGATAAATCAATTTCAATTCTAGCAAAGCCTGATTCTAATTCTTTATAAATTTTCATTACTTCTTCTTCACTTAAATCAATCTTGTAATTTAAAAGCTTATCAATAGACACATTAAAAAAGTCTGCTAATAAAGGCAATAATTCTATATCTGGGTAAGAATTTCCACTCTCCCACTTAGATACTGCTGGTGTTGACACACCTATAAACTTTGCTAATTGTTCTTGAGTTAAATTTCGTTCTTTTCTAAGACGCTGTATGACTTTACCTATTTTAATTTGCATATATACCTCCCTAGTACATCTGTTGTAATTTAAGTATATTAAAAAAATATTTACTAGTAAATCGAGGGAAAGTTAACAAAATGTCTGTAATTTAACCATTGGTTATATTTTAATCTAAAACCCTATCTCATTAGCTTGAAATATAAAATCTATTAATTAAGTTTAAGTATAACCTAATTAATAGATTCACATTAAATAGCATTTAAATATTTAGATTTTCTCTTTACTACAACTTACTATATTTAAACTTTCAAGGAATTTTAAATAAAATAAATTCCATATACAATGATAATAATACTGAGTGTTAATAATTTATTTATAATAACACCCACCTATTCAATAAATGGCATTGTAGCGAAAAATCACTTCTAGGCTCTCTCTTTTCTACTTTGCATATACATAATCCACTTTTCAAATATTATATATAAATAAATTTAAAGTAAATATATCATTATATTTTTTTTATTACAATATTTCTATTTTATTATTTAACCAACAAATTATATCCTCAAAAACTTCTTCTCTATTTATTTCATTCAACAATTCATGCCTTCCATCTTTGTAAAGTTTGCAAGTTACATCTTTTACTCCTAATTTTATATATCTATCCCTTAGTCTTAAGACTCCGTTACCATTTTTTCCTATGGGGTCTTTATCTCCAGATATTATGTAAATAGGTATATCAAGTGGCACTTTTTTTAAGTTTTCTTTATCCTCAATTTCTTTTAACCCTTGAACTAAATCATAAAAAAAGCCACAACTACACACTACTCCACAAAATGGGTCATTTATATATTTTTCAACTTGTTCTTTATCTCTACTTAACCAGTCAAACTTAGTCTTTTCATTTCTTCTTATTATTTCGCCGCCAAATATCAAATTATTTATTTTATTACTTTTAAAACGTCTTCCATACTTTTTAATCTCATGATTGATTATCAGATGAGCAAGATTTAGAATGATTCCTTGCTTTCCATTTGAACCACATAGTATAAGTCCAGATAAATTATTACTGTAATCCATTATATATCTTTGACTTGCAAATGAACCCATGCTGTGTCCAAATAGATAAATTGGCAAATCTTCATTTTCTTTCTTTATAATATTTGTTAAAGTATACATGTCCTCTACAAGACATCTAAATCCTTCTTTTTCAGCTAAATGTCCAACATTTTCTATTATCTTTGCAGTTTTTCCATGACCTCTATGGTCATTGATATATACTATATAACCATTTTTAGTAAGTACCTTGGCAAAAGTCTCATACCTTTGTGCAGTTTCAGCCATTCCATGTGCAATTTGGATAACTGCCTTTGGTTTTTTTATATTTTCATCTTCCCATTTATATGTATATATATCTAAACCTTCCTCTCCTTTGAAAGTAAAGTTTGTACACTTCATAATTATCCCTCCAGATTGATTTTATTCAGTATATTAATTTATATATTATATTACAAGTATTTTCAAGTCAAAATCTTTCTAAAAAATTTAAGAATTATTAATTCCTCATAGAAGTTATCATTGGTACATAGAAGTTTTTACATAAAATTATACAATAATTTAATTAATTAATAGTTACATAAAAAAGTAACACTTTAATATATTTTGACACCATATTGACATTAGAATTAATTCATGATATTCTGTTTTCGACAAAACAACATCTAAAAATAAAGGAGATATATTTCATGGATTATTCAAATGAACTAAAAGAGCTCTTTTTAATGAATCAAACATATGCAACTCTTTTTACCCTTACAAACAAAATACAAATAGAAGGAGATAAATATTTTGGTATACTTACTTCAAGACAGTATATGACTATTTTATCAATTCTTCATTTACCAGAGGAAGAAACAACATTAAATAATATTGCAAGAAAAATGGGTACAAGTAAACAAAATATAAATAGACTAGTTGCTAATCTTGAAAAAAATGGATATGTTGATGTAATTCCAAGTCCTCATGATAAGAGAGCAATTAATGTTAAAGTTACAGACTTAGGAAAAAAGGTTATGGTGACATGTAGTAGGACTGGAATAAACTTTATGGCAGATGTATTTCACGAATTTACCAAAGATGAATTAGAGACCTTATGGAGTTTACTAAAAAAAATGTATCGTTTTAATGGTGAAGAACAAGATGGCTTTGAAGAAGATGCTAATTTTATGGAATATGAAGAAATAGATAAAATTAAATCTGAAGCACTTGAAGAATTTGCAAAAAGAAGAAAGAGAGTAAATAAAAACGATTAATACTATCGCATCTATAATACTACTTTTTTGTAGTACAATATTTTATATAACTATAATGTCATTTTTATTTTTTAACAAAACAATCATTACATAGATTAGGTGTTCTTAGGAACTCTTTTTCTGTTTTTTGTACAAAAAAAGGAGATGATTAGACTTTTATTTTAAAGCATCTCCTTTTTCGCTATTATGATTATTCTACTCCTAAAATCATATCTTTTAATTTTTGTAAATCATTAATTGGTTGACTACAACTATTACTTTGACACACGTAATAACTAGTCTTATCATCCTTCAATATATAGTTATTTAAAAAACCTATAATAGTGTTTTCTTCATTGTATTTCTTTGCTAAAAAAGTTGCATTTGGTATAAAATTTTCACTTATCAATTCTTTAAATGCAATTAAATCAGAATCTTCCTTAAAAATACATATAATTTCCTTAGTAGAATAAAGTTCAAACATCAATGAAAGCATATAAAAGCTGTAGCCAGTTGGAGAACTCTTTACATTATCCACATACAGTTTTAATTGTTTATATGACATTTCTTCAAGTCTATTATCTCCAGTAATTTTCGCAAGTCTTATAAGATTGTATAATTGAACAGAATTTCCTGATGGAATAGCTCCATCATACAAATCTTTTGGTCTTGCTATTAAATTTTCACTATCTTTACCATATATATAAAATCCACTTTTTTCATAATCCCAAAAAAGGTTGATACAGCTTTCATTCAAATTTAAAGCCTTTTCTAAATATTTCATATTAAATGTTGACTCATAAAGCTCTATATACGCCCAGATTAAAAAAGCATAATCATCTAAATATGCTAAATAGTCGGAACTTCCATCTCTATATCTAGCTAATAATCTACCTGACTCATTTACAAGATTATTATTTATAAAGTTAAGACACTTATTTGAATACTCTAAATATATGTCATTTTTTAAAGTACTATATGCCTTTGTTAAAGCAACTATCATCAATGCATTCCATGATGTAAGTATCTTGTCATCTTTATGCAAAGATGTTCTTTCTTTTCTATATTCAAATACCTTTTTACTAAGGTCAGCTATCTTTTCATTATGTCTTTCATATTCTTTATTTTTTATAAGATTAGGAATACTTTTGCCTTCAAAATTTCCACTACTAGTTATATCAAAATAATTATTAAAGAAAATTCCATCTTCTTCACCCAAAACTTCAATTATCTCAAGAGGATTAAATGTATAAAATTTACCTTCTTCACCTTCACTATCAGCATCCTGTGCTGAATAAAACCCACCTTCTTTATCCTTCATCTCTCTAACTACATAATCTATAGTTTTTATAGCAATTTCTTTATATAACTCTTTCTTTGTTATTTTATACGCATCTAAAAAAGCTATAGTAAGCATAGCATTATCATATAGCATTTTTTCAAAATGAGGAGCCAACCACTTTTTATCAGTAGAGTATCTTGAAAACCCAAATCCAATATGATCAAACAGGCCTCCTCTATACATTCCATCTAAAGTTTTTTCCACCATTTTTAACACATCTTTATCTTTTTCTATACTATAATATTTCATTAAAAACATAAGATTCTGAGGACTTGGAAATTTAGGAGCATTACCAAAACCACCATAATTTTCATCATAAATAGCCTTAAATACTCTAACTGATGAACTCAACATCTCTTTTGATAAATCACCCTCAGTATTTTTTACACCAAAATCATCCTTAAGAGCTTCTATTATTTCATCTCCAGATTTTATTAATATATCCCTGCTTGTATTCCATTTTTCAGATACATTCTCTAATAAATCTATAACTCCAGGTCTATTATACCTTGAATATTTTGGGAAATATGTTCCCGCAAAAAAAGGTTTTTTATCTGGTGTCATTATTATGGTCATTGGCCATCCACCACTACCTGTCATAGCTTGGCAAACTGTCATATACACGCTATCTACATCAGGTCTTTCCTCTTTATCTACTTTTATTGCCACAAAGTTTCTATTCATTATTTCAGCAACTTCTTCATCTTCAAAAGATTCTTTTTCCATAACATGGCACCAATGACATGTTGAATATCCTACACTTAAAAATATTGGTTTATCCTCTTCTTTTGCTTTTTTAAAAGCCTCATCATTCCAACTATACCAGTTTATAGGATTATAAGCATGCTGTAAAAGATATGGAGATTTTTCATTTATTAGATTATTAGGTTTTCTATTACTGTCCAAAATACCACCTCATTTGTTATTTTATTATATGTTTTGCAATAAACAAATAGATATACACTTATAATAAGTGTATACCCATTTTTAACTATACATATTTAATTTTTCATATAATTAATTCTTCTAGTAAATAATTTTTATAACTACTAAAACAAAACAACATAAAAAATATCAAATTATTTTTTTAAAGGTTTTTCAAAAGAAGGAGGATTAATATCTATCTTAGTATCGTGATTTGGCCCTGGAGTAGACAAATCGAAATATAATTTAGAATCTTCTGTAACTCCAAAATCTCTATTTGAACCTGTATCTTTAACTTTATTTAAAGCATCTCTAAATAGAGCATTATGTGCTTCTTCTCTATTAAGTAAGAAATCTATTGTTTCTTTTACATATTTATCATCTATTTGTCTATACAAGTACTCATAAACTACCTTAGCTCTTTGTTCAGAAGCTATATTTGAAAGTAAGTCAGCTACTAAATCCCCTGTAACTGTAACGTAATTAGCAGTCCAAGGAGCTCCTGATGAGTTTATTAAGACTGGTGATAGACCAGTTAATACATGTGTTTCTATTTCGCCTGTATTAACTGAATTATAATCAACATCATGTCCATTTAATAAATTTATAGTTTGTGCTACCATTTCCATATGGCTAAGCTCTTCTGCTGCTATATCAAGAAATAAATCTTTTATTTGAGGGTCTTTTATTCTAAAACTTTGGGACAAGTATTGCATAGCTGCTTTTAACTCTCCATTTGCACCACCCAACTGTTCTTGCATTAAAACAGCATATTGAGGATTTGGTCTTTCTACTTTTACTTCTTTTAATAATGCTTTATCGTGTTTAAACATATGAATACCTCCGTAAATTATTATTCAAAATTATTATTTACTTAAGTTGTAATACTATTCCAAATTGTATAATTAAAATTTAATAAGTTCTCAATTATATAGTCATTGATTTATTTGAAAAAATAAAAAATGCCAATCTATCTCTAAACAACAAAACTGAATACCAATAAAAATTTAATAAAAAATTTTATCAATATTCAGTATAAGTTTTAGTTACATATCAAATTTTCCAATGCATCATTAGGTGCTACAATAGGATAAACATCATAATCCTTATCTATATCACATTGCAAAAATACAGGTTTATTAAAATCTATCATATCTAGCGCCTTTCCTAATTCTTCCATACTGGCTACCTTATATCCATCAATATTATATGCATTTACGAGTTTAACATAATCCACATTTTCATTAATGTCAGTTTGAGAGTATCTTTGATTGGAAAATAACTTTTGCCATTGCCTTACCATTCCTAATGTTCTATTATTGAGTAGTAAAATAAGCATAGGTACATTATAATTTGCAACTGTAGCTAGTTCATTACAGTTCATTCTAAAACTTCCATCACCAGTGACTAAAACTACATTTTTATCTACATTACCAACTTTAGTTCCAATAGCTGCACCTAAACCAAATCCCATAGTTCCTAACCCTGCTGATGTTATAAAACTTTTATTACCTTTAAAATTCCAGTACTTAGCAGCCCACATTTGATGTTGACCGACATCAGTTACTACCACAGTGGGTTTCTTTAATGTTTCATATTTTTCATTTATTTTTTTAAGTATATTTTGTGGATGAAATTCATATGTTTGTACACCCTCACTCTTTCTAAATGTCTTTATCTCTTCTTTCCAATTGCTATTATTCTTACTTTCAACCCTTTCAATTAATAAACTAAGGACTAGCTTTACATCTCCAACCAAAGATACATTAGATTCTATATTTTTACTTATTTCAGATGGGTCTATGTCTATGTGTATTATTTTTGCATTTTTAGCAAATTCAGAACTTTTACTTATCACTCTATCACTAAATCTCGCACCTATCGCTATCACTAAATCTGAATTAGAAAGTGCTAAATTACTTTCTCTACTTCCATGCATTCCAACCATTCCAAGAGATAGTTCATTCTTTCTATCTATATTTCCAAGCCCCATAAGTGTATTTAGTACGGGTGTATCTATCTTAGTTGCAAATTTTTCAAGAATTTCCTCACTGTCTGAAGATTTAACACCTCCACCTGCATATATTACAGGCTTTTTAGATTCTTTTATGATATCTATTGCTTCATTTAAAAGCTTAATATTAGTTTCATCATCTAGATCAAAATCACTCTTATAATCCATATAATCATCTATTTGACATAAATCATAGTCCTCACCACTAAAATCCATTTCTGCTAAAAATAAATCTTTTGGAACATCTACAAGTACAGGTCCTTTTCTACCTGAATTTGCAACTCTAAAAGCTTCTTTTATTGTAGGAACTAATTCTTTAGTGTTTCTAACTAAATAATTATGTTTTGTCATAGATAATGTTGCTCCAGTTATGTCAATTTCTTGAAAAGAATCTTTTCCTAATAAACTAGTTGGCACCTGCCCTGAAATTACAACCATAGGTGAAGAATCCATAAAAGCTGTTGCTATTCCAGTTATGGCATTTGTTGCTCCTGGACCAGATGTTGTAAAACAAACTCCTACTGTATTAGTACTTCTTGCGTACCCATCTGCAGCATGAACTAAACCTTGTTCATGGGATGTCCTTATATGTTTAAAATCATCTGAATAATCGTATAGAGCATCATAAAGAGGTATCACGGCTCCACCAGGATATCCAAATATTGTGTCTATTCCCTCTTTCTTTAAACATTCTAAAATTACCTTTGCTCCATTCATACGCACTACTATACACCACTCTTTCCCTCAAACTAATCCATTTAATATATATTTATTTTAAGAATGACATCATACTTCTTAGATTTCTACCAACTTCGGCAATTTCTGTATTATATTCTTCTTCTCTAGTTTTTAGGAAGTTTTCACGTCCTTCTTCATTTTCTTTAATCCACGCTTTTGCAAATTTTCCATTTTGTATATCCTCTAAAACATTTTGCATACCTTGTTTTGCAGCATCAGTTATTACTCTTTTACCAGATACATAATCTCCATATTCTGCTGTGTCACTTATACTATATCTCATTCTTTCAAATCCACCTTCATATATAAGGTCGACTATTAGTTTCATTTCATGTAAACATTCAAAATATGCTACTTCTTTTTGATAACCTGCATCTACAAGCGTTTTATATCCCAATTTTATAAGTTCACTTATTCCACCACAAAGTACTGATTGTTCTCCAAATAAATCTGTTTCTGTTTCTTCTTTAAAAGTAGTTTCTAAAACACCTGCTCTTGTTGCTCCTATCCCTTTTGCATATGCTAAAACTGTCTCTGTAGCTTTTTTAGTGTAGTCTTGATATACTGCAAATAGTGCAGGAACTCCACTTCCCTTTGTAAATACATTTCTAACTAAGTGACCAGGTCCTTTAGGAGCTACCATTACAACATCAACAAATTCTGGTGGTTGTACTTGATTATAATGTATATTGAATCCATGAGCAAAAGCTAATGTCTGACCTTCTTTTAAGTTATCCTTTACACTCTCTTCATAAACTTTCTTTTGTTTTTCATCAGGCATTAACATCATTGTCAAATCACTTTCTTTTGTAGCTTCTGCTACACTCTTAACTTCAAATCCATCTTCTTTTGCTTTTTGTGCTGATTTACTTCCGTCATAAAGACCTATCATTACATGTACACCGTTATCTCTAAGATTTTGTGCATGTGCATGTCCTTGACTTCCATAACCTAAAACTGCAACCTTTTTATTTTTTAAAACCTCTAAATCCACATCTTTTTCATAATACATTCTTGCCATTTTCATTTCCTCCCAATACTTTTTCTTATTTTTATGATATTTATTTTTATTAGAAATTCATACTCATTATCATTGTTTTAATATTATTCAACAGATTTAAATTCTAAATTTATATAATCTTACAATTATAATTTTAGAATTTTCAGTTTTTATTAGCTACAACAAACTAATAAATTTATTAACTGTGATAAACTAATAAATTCAATGACACTTATATTTTAATCTAAGATTTTTCTTATTTAATATTTATCTTTAGTTTTTTATTTTAAAATAAGCATATTTATCTTTAGTTTTATAAAATATATTTAATTAATGTCTCATTCTTTCAACAGTTATCTCTCTTATATCATGTAGTTTTTTCATATGGTTTAAGACAGAATCTAAAGATGTCTTTTCTTCATTTACTATTAATTTTATACCTGAATTATTCATATTATCTACAGTCATACTTATTGATTGTATATCAACCTCTCTTCTTCTTAGAGTCATAGCCACTCTTAAAAAAGAATCTATTCCTTGGTTTAATTTAGCATATACAGTATTTTCCATAAAAATCCCTCCTTATTTTTATTATTTTTTTATTAATTTTATATGGATTAAATTTATTTATATCGCTTAAAATAAAAAAACTTTCATCTTTATAAGCAATATAAATATTACTTATAAGGACGAAAGTTATATTCCGCGGTACCACCTTATTTGTAGATATAAAAAATACATCTACCCCTCTTTTTTCAGGTCGGGTAATTAATTACCTTAACCTTAGTCATGTAACGCTGACATACGTTTGTACTTACTAAAAATATTCAGTACAAAAGCTCCAGAGTGATCATTATACTACTGTTAACACCAATTCTCAGCAACATTGGTTCTCTGTGGATAACACTATTAGTATTGTTGTCTCTGTCATTGCTTTTAATTTTTTAATTTTATATTTTAATTCTGTTTTGTTGTTAATATAGATTATATTCCCTATCATTTACAATGTCAATGACTTTTTTTAAAATTTTCAGATTATTTATTTTTTTCACAATAATACTTCTTTTATACTTTACGCCTATATTTTGGAATAATCGTTTTTAGATTATTATTTTATATCCATTTATTTTTAGCCAATTTTCTTTATCTTTATAATCGGGCATAATGGATTTTACTAAATCATAGAATTTTTTAGAGTGATTCATATGTACTAAATGGCTAAACTCATGTATTATTACATAATCAATTACATCTAATCTTGCCATAGATATTTTTGAGTTTATATAAATATTTTTTTGAGCTGTACAACTTCCCCATCTCTTATTTTGTTCTTTTACCTTAACACTCGCTGGAACTAATTGCTTCATTATTTCACAATTTAATTTAAGAAAATCTATTCTCTCTAATACTATTCTTTCACTTTCCATCTTATACCAAGATTTTAAAGATTTTTTAATAAAATCTGTACTTGTATCATTTGTCTGAACAACTATTTGATATTCGTTAATAGTTATTCTACAGTTACTTTTTTTGACAGAATCTCTCAACAGTTCTTTTATAACTAGATGGTACTCTTCACCTAAATAAAGAAATTTTTCGCCAGTTATAAACATTCTTTGTTTATATACTTCCTCTCTTCCTTTACATTTTTCTGACTTTTTAAGTATCCAGTCTCCTTTTTCAATAATTATATCTTTTATTATTTTTTTGGATATTTTAGGAGGACTCATTACAGTTATTTTGCCAAATGGATCTATTTTTATAGAAATATTTTTTCTATTTTTATATACTAAAACTGCTTTTATTTCAATCCCTCTAAAATTAACCTTTAAAGTATCAATATCTTTACTCCCTGTGTTCATTAGTTTATTTTTCCTTATTAGCTCTACAATTTATAAGTTCAGCAGCTATACATACAGCTATTTCAGCTGGTGTTTGAGCATTCAATTTTATGCCTATTGGTGCATGTACTTTTGATAATTCTTCCTTCTTAAAACCTTTTTTCATGAGTTTTTCGTAAGTCAATCCAATTTTTGTTCCACTTCCAATCATACCTATATAACCAGCCTCTCTTTTAAGAGCCCATTCTAAAGCACTTGAATCATATAGATGACCTCTTGTTAAAATAATTATATAACTATTTTCGTCAGTTGGAAAATCTGGTATGTTTTCAAAAGAATCTAAAACTACTACTTCTGATTCTGGAAACCTTTCATGATTAGCAAATTCTTCTCTATCATCTATTACTACTGTTCTAAATTCTAAAAGAGATAGTATCACAGCAACATCTCTTGAAATATGACCTGCACCAAATATATATGCTTTACTTGTATTTTCCTTTAGTCTCTTATTAAATTTTTCTATATTACTTTTTAATTTACTATCTATAAAATCTATTTGTATTTCTCCAGTACCTCCACATATCATTCCTAGTTTTGCCACATCAGATTTGTTTAGAGTAAATTTATACAACATTGATTCTCTGTTTTTTATAACATTAATTGCATGTTTTATACATTCTGCTTCTACACTACCTCCTCCTACTGAGCCAAATATAGTAGAATCATTTTTCACAATCATCATTGCTCCAGTTTCACGTGGTGTTGAACCTGAATGAGACGTTATTGTAGCAAATGCGAAATCCTCATTATTTTCTATTAATCTTATTGCTTGTTCATATATATTCATATAATTCTCCTTACCAGTCTATCTAAAAATCTTCTATATATCTATCTTAGTCTTTTTATTACTTTATTTGGTATCACAAATTCTACTGCTCCCATATAACCAGGAGCTACTTCATATTCATCAAAACTAATCACAAGATTTCCATTTTTATTAAAATAAAAATCTTGATACTTATTTATAGATTCAAAATCTTTCACTGGCGAGTCTTTATCTTGGTCTATAAAATAAGATTTTGTATCATCTTTCTTAATTTGATTTCTCATCTGCTCTTTTATATTATCACTTATAGCTCTAATATATCTACTATCTTTAAAAAATATTGGTAAATTTAATAGTATTCCTCTATTTTTATCAACAGTGTAATGCTTCTTAGTTATAGATGAGGAAGCTTCTATCTCTTCTTTTGTCATTTCTATTGATAAAAAGTCCTTAGAATTATTTTTGACATTATGGATTACATTTAGGTATCTATGACCCTTATTATTTTCCTTTTTCATTTTATTTTGAAATTCACTGTAAATTTTTTTCCCATCTTGCAAAAGCTCATTGTTTAATTTATTCTCTAAAGTTTTATCTTTTAAACCTTTTATTTTAGGAATACTCACATTCACTTCATAATTGTCTTGTTTAAAGTTGATACTCTTAGCATTTAACACCTTTATCGTATCACTATTTGAAGTTTCATTAAAGGAACTACCTGCAAATATAGGGTTTGTATCTACTAATGAAACTAATAAGCATATTGAAAATATAGCAATTTTAAATATAGATTTTTTAAGTTTTTTATATGTAGTCATATTGTCCTCCTTAAAAGATTTATATATAAACTACTATTCAATTTACAAATCTTTTATTACTTTATATGGTATTACAAACTCAACTGCGCCCATATAACCAGGTGCTACTTCATATTCATCAAAACAAATTACAAGGTCTTCATTTTTATTAAAATAAAAATCCTGATACTTATTAATTGTTTTAAAATCTTCAACAGGCAAGTCTTTTTTTTGATCTATAAAATAGGATTTTGTACTATCCTTTTTCATTTGTTCTCTCATTTGTTCTTTTATATTATCACTTATAACTTTTATATACTTATCATCTTTAAAAAGCATTGGCAAAGTCAAAACTATTTGTCTTTTTTTATCAATAGTATAATGTACCTTACTCACATATGATGAAGCCTCTATCTCATTTTTTGTCATCTCTATTGATAGAAATTTTTTAGAATTATTTTTTACACTATAACTCAAACTTAAAGATTTATATCCTTTATTCTTTGATGATTGTATCTTCTCCATTCTCTCTTGGAATTGATGATAAAGCCTTTTTCCATCTTCCATAAAACTACTGTTTAATCTTTGTTCTAAGTTTTTATCTTTTAAACCTCGTATTTTAGGAATATCAATCTCAGCTTCATAATTTTCACTTTTTAAACTATAATTTTTTATAGTTATTACTTCTACTATTGCTCCAATTACAGGTATCTTAGAAAAATTGTCTGCAAATACAGGACTTATATTTACTAATACTGTAAATATACATGCAAAGGCTATTGCAACTTTAAATCTTAATCTATTTACTTTTTTATTTTTCTCTCGATATATGTTTTCTATTTTTTCATGATTTATTATAGTATCTAATTTCTTGGGTATTGGAATTTTATGATACTCATCTTTTAACTTATTTAACCTTTCTTTGCTTGTCATTCTTTTTATCCCTACTCTTCAATTTTTAATTTTAGTTTTTTTAAAGCAGTATATAACCTAGTTTTAACAGTATTCACATTTTCATCCAATATTATTGCTACTTCTTCAATCTTTAAATCTTCAAAAAATCTTAATATTATAATAGATTTGTATTCAATAGGTAATTCTTCCAAAGCTCTTCTTAAATCCAAATCAGTATATTTATCATACTCTCCAGTCTCATCTATAAGGTCAATATCTGTCATATTATTATATTTACGGTTTTTTCTAATAAAATCTATACTCGTTCTAACTAAAATTTTATAAAACCATGTCTTTATATAATTTACTTCTTTAATATTTTCCACTGAGTATAGTGCCTTATACATGGCTTCTTGAACCACATCTAAGGCATCTTCTTCATTCTTCGTATAACTATATGCTATTCTATAAAAAGAGTCTTTATTATCGATAATGTATTTCTCAACTTTCGTTCTCTTTAAACTCTTAAACATTCCTGTAAAATCTCCCTCCGATTACAGGCTAGGATTGAGCTGTTAGAAATTCTATCTGTCTATTTTAGCATCTTCATTCAGTTTTTTTATATGCTCAATATACTTTTCATTTAAAATAGATTCTCTTATTAAACTCTGACACTCATTAAAACTTTTTTGTCTTTCTCTTTTATCAGTAACTTTGACTATATGATATCCATAACTAGTTTCAAACACATTTGAAACTTCATTTTTCTTTAATTTGAACACTTCCTTTGTAAACTCAGCATTTTTATCATCCTTTGTAAAATATCCTAGCTGTCCTCCATTTTTTCCAGTTGCTTTATCATCCGAATATTTTTTAGCCAAACTTTCAAAACTTTCTCCATTTTTGATTTTAGTCAATATATTATCTGCCTTCTTCTTCAAAGCTTCTTTTTTATCTTTGCTTACTTCTTTTTTATTTTTATCTAAAGTCGATATAAGTATCTGAGAAGCACTTACTTCTTCTACATTAAAATCTTTTTTATGACTTGTATAGTAGGCTTCCATATCATTATCACTTATGTTTATTCTATCTTCAAAGGCCTTTTTATTTTTATCTATTGCTAAATCTCTAGATATTTCTTGTTTTAAATAATCTTTATCAACACCTGCTTTGTCCATTTTTTCCTTATAGCTTGTATTCAAATTCATCTTATCTTCTAGTTCTTGATATTTTGAGTCTACTTCACTTTTACTTGGAGTTAGTCCTTTATCCTTAGCCTCTTGATATAAAAGTTCATTATCCACCATAAACGATATTATAACATTTTCTAATTTATTTCTACCTTTTTTATCCAAAGTTTTTTCTAATTCATCTAAAGACTGCCCATTTATATAATTATTAGTAGCAGATAAAACTGCTTTTGTTTTTTTGTACTGTTCTTTTGTGATTTCCACATCATTTACTTTTGCTAAACTTTTATTACAACCAACCATCATCAAAGACAATATTCCGACCATTCCTATATAAATTTTTTTATTCAATATACCTACACCTCACTCATTTTTATTCTCAATTTCTAAAAATATCAATCAATATTCTTATATTTTAACTACTCTAAATTACGTAACCAATAATTTTTTGGTATTTGGTTTTGATCTACTGGCGCAAATTCATAACCTTCATCTGATAAGAATTTTAAAACTGAATCTAAAGCTTCTGCACTCTGTTTTTTCTCATGCATTAAAACTACAAGTTGGTCTTTATCTTCACCTTTTCTATTCTTAATATGATTTTTTACATTTTGTACAATTTGAGAAGAATTAGATCTCCAGTCTTCTGTATCTAAGTCCCAGTCCCAAATTTTATATCCAGCATCAACTAAAGCCTGATAAGAGGCTTGTGGTGTATATGGTTTGCTTCCATAAGGTATTCTTATTACTTTTGAATGTTTACCAGTTATCTTATAAAAAGTTTGATCATTTGTATCAAATTCCTCTTTTGCTGATGTACTAGTAACATAAAGCTTGTGAATATCATGTGATACACTATGAAAACCTGCTGTGTTCCCATTTTTAATTATATTTTTAACTTGCTGTGGATATTCCTTCATATTCCCATCTATCATAAAAAAAGTTGCTTTAACATTGTATTTATTTAAAGTTTTTATCATCTCGTCAGTAAATTTAGATGGACCATCATCTATAGTTATGTATGCTATTTTTCCAGAACTTTTACTTGGCCCTTTACTAACTTCTATTGATGTATTAGATACTATATCTGTAATAGTAGAACTTGACAGTTTTGCATTTCTACTAATTTCATTTTCCTTCATATTTAAAGAGCTGACGCGAACACCAACTACTATAAAAGCCAGACACACTACAATAGCACTTAAAAGCAAATACAACTTCTTTCTATTTATTTTTTTCTTTTTATTTCTCATCGTTCGACCTCCAATATTACTATATTTTTACATTTATATTTTTGTAGTATTTTATCCCAAAAATTTACACTACATATATATAGACGTTGAACTTCGACAAAAAGTTTTGCTTAATTTTTAAAATTTGTTATTTCGGTCATTATTATGCTGTATAATTTCTGTATAATTGTATAGAATGTTGAAAATTGAGTATTATATAGTGTTTTTTACAATTAATTCTAGTTAAAATGTCATTTATAATTTTTAAAATTTATAATTTTTTTTTTATAAATTAGAAATATTAAACAAATAATAAATAGCAAAACAACTATTTGCCACATTTTTAATACATACATTATATATTCATATTATCTAATTTTTGTTATCAAATAAAATTTTCTAATCTCATTTATAAATCACTATATTAATCAGGTAATATTTTCTATATAATACAATATTCTATTATATATAACAGAAAGATTTAATTTTCATAAAAGCTATGTATAATATTTGTTGTACAGATACCACTTAGTTTGATAAAAAACACTTTAAAATAAAGTATTTTAAAATAAATAATTTTTTAGATGTTTAATTTTATAATCAAAAAACTAAAAATAAAATGAATACCTTAAAATAAACTTTTTAGTTCATGGAACGCTCTTTTTTTGTAAAATTAAACATATCTTTACAATTTTAACAATAAAAAAGAGACTTATCTCTATTTGAGACAGTCTCTTTTATTTTAATTATGAAGCATTTGTAAACTACTTGGTTTATCTTTTTACTCCTCTAGTCATATAAGCATACACTGGTAAGCCTATAGCTGTTATTACAAGACCTCCTATAGATATCATAGTAGTTTTCATACCTGCAAAACACAATTGATTAACTACAACAAATATACCACTTGCTATAGCTATTATAGGAACAATAGGATATAATGGAACTTTATACTCTCTTGGTATATTTGGATGAGTCTTTCTAAGTTTCATAACCCCTATAAAAGTTAATACATAGAATATCCAAGTAGCAAATACAGCTAAGTCAGTTAATAAATTAAATTGACCTGACAAAGCATATATAGATGCAATAACAGATACTAATGCTATTGCATTTGCTGGAACTTGAGCAGAATTTAATTTAGAAAATATACCATACTTTGGTAAAGTCTTATCTGTAGCTAAAGTATATGCCACCCTTGAACCAGTTAGTAAAAATCCATTTAATGCTCCAAACACTGAAATTAATATACCTACAGATATTATTTTTCCACCCATTGAACCAAATATAACTTCAGCAACTGCTGATGCAGGAGAAGCATAATTTGCTAATTCATTAGCTGGTAATACCCAAAGATACGCTAAATTTATTATAAAATAAACAGCCATAACAACTGATAATCCACCTATTATAGCTTTTGGAAGGTCTTTTCCAGGATTCTTCATTTCTCCAGCTAAAGTACCAACATTCATCCATCCATCAAAAGCAAATAATATAGCAATTAAAACTTGACCTAGTACACTACCCAGGCTTAATCCTTCACCAACCATAGGTGTAAGTATTGGATTATTTCCACCACCTTTAATAAATCCAACAACCATTATTAAAATAAGTGGTATTAACTTACAAATTGTAGAAACAGTTTGTATGACTCCTCCAGTTTTTGAACCTAACATATTAAGCCCTGCAACTATTACTATAATTCCAATTGCTATTGGAAGTAAAAGTGATGGACTACCAATTAGTGCTGATGCTTGTTCTCCAAATATAACACCTAATGCTGCCATCATCCCTGGATAAAATAATACAATTTGCATCCATCCAGTTAAAAAACCTAATTTTTCTCCATAAATTTCTTTTATATATACCATCATTCCACCAGTTTTTGGTATCGCAACTGATACCTCTGCAGCTGTAAGACCAGCTGTTATAGTTATGATTCCAGCTATTAACCATGCCAATATACCAAGACCTGGAGCTCCTCCAGTTAATGTATAGACTGCTTGTGGTTTAAAAAATACGCCCGCTCCTATAACGGAACCAACAACAGTTGATAATGCTGCTGATACGCCAAGAGTCTTTTTCAGTTCATTACTTCCCATTTTTTTCCTCCTCATTAATCCTATTTAATTTTAATTTCATAGTTAAATAAGCATATATTATGCCAATATATAGAAAAATAGCTTTATTATTTATTAAAATAAAATAAACTCTACTTAGCTTTCGTAATCTTTTATTTTTAGCTATGTTTAAATATAAAAAAATTATAAAAACCAAAAATCCAAATATAATAATACTTCTAAGTAAATGTATTTTTTATATTGTATAATATACATTGTATATTTGTAACACTAAAAATAGATTATAACTATTAAGTTAAATTCATTTTGATTTTTTTTCAATAAAATTTCATTTTTTTCAAAAACATTTTGGCTTCTTTCTGTAGTTTTCTATCTTTAAGGTCTTTTATATAATAGTATGATTTTTGCTTGTTTTATAGTCTATTTTATATTAATAAATAATTTGACAATTTATTATAACCCAATTTAAACCAGAAATCAAAACTAATATTTTATTTTTTTATTTAAAAATGAAATATTAGCTTTGAAAACTCCTTTTAGATGTTAAAATCTAAATATGTTTTTTTATAAAACCCACTACTTTCATTCATATTTTTTAATATAAAAATTATTTTCATATTATTATCCTTAAATATAATTAGATAATTATCTTTTTTCTAAAATAAATAATGTACTAGAATTATTTTATCAATAAATTATATATATAGTTAATTTTATCAAGTAATTTAAATATTATTCTATAAATCAAAATATAAAATAAAAAATATACCACTTTTTATTAAAAGTGGTATATTTTCTTATTACCCATTAATCTATCTTATTCTATTTTCTTCTTTTAAGTAATTCTTTTTTTATTTCATCAATTTCAACACCTTTTTCTATCATTAAAACCAATGTATGATATACTAAATCGCTAATTTCGTAAATAAGTTCACTTTTATCAGTATTTTTTGATGCTATAATTACCTCACTACTCTCTTCACCTACTTTTTTAAGAATCTTATCTATTCCTTTTTCAAAAAGATAATTAGTATAAGAACCTTCAACTGGATTATTTTTTCTTTCATTGATTAAATCATATAATTCTTTCAATATATTTGTTTGTACTTCAAGCTCCATTTTTGAACTATCATCAAACAAGTCTCTGTAAAAACAAGAATAATTGCCTGTATGACAAGCTACACCAGTTTGTTCAACAAAAAGTAGTATAGTATCTACATCACAATCATAAGACATCTTAACTACTTTTTGAGTATTACCAGATGTCTCACCTTTAACCCAAAGTTCTTGTCTACTTCTACTAAAATAGCAAGCTACTTTATCTTTTAAGGTTTTCTTTATAGCATCTTTATTCATATATGCTAACATCAGTACATCTTTGCTAACTACCTCTTGAACAACAACAGGGACTAACCCTTTATCATCAAACTTTATACTTCTTATAAATTTCTCTACTTCATCACTGTATACATTGTTACACTTATTATCCATATTTCTAATCTCCTTTTAGTATTTAACTTATAATCTTACTTCTACACCCATGTCTTTTAAATATTTCTTTAAATCGTTTATTTTTATCTCGCCAAAATGAAAAACAGATGCTGCTAAAATTCCATCTACATTGGATTTATTAACCGCCTCATAAAAATCTTCCTTTTTTCCAGCGCCTCCAGATGCTATGACAGGTACATTTACTAAAGAAGTTATCTTTGATAATAATTCTATATCATATCCATTTTTCATTCCATCTTCATCCATACTATTTACAACGATTTCTCCTGCTCCAAGTTCTACACCTTTAACAGCCCATTCAATTGCATCCAGATTAGTTTTTTCTCTTCCACCTTTTACGTATACGCTCCATGAACCCTCTTCATTTTTCTTTGCATCTATCGATAAAACAACACATTGTGCTCCAAATTTTAATGAAGCTTCCCTTATTAATTCAGGATTTTTGACTGCTGATGAATTTATAGAAACTTTATCAGCACCTTTTCTTAAAATATCAGTGAAATCTTCTAATTTATTTACTCCTCCACCAACACAAAATGGTATATTTATATTTTCTGCAACTTTTGTCACAAATTCTAAAGATGTCTTTCTCTCTTCATTTGATGCAGTTATATCATAGAATACAAGTTCATCTGCACCACAATCACTATAAAATTTTCCAAGTACTTCTGGACTATCAACATCTACTATATCTTTAAATTTTTTCCCCTTTACAACTCTTCCATTTCTCACATCTAGACAAGGTATTATTCTCCTAGTAAGCATAATTGTTGTGCCTCCTTAAAGTCTATCTTTTTATCATAAAGCGCTTTACCTATTATTGCACCATATAAGTTCATAGCTTTTAGTCTTTTTACGTCTTCTATAGAAGTTACACCTCCAGAAGCAATAACATTTAGTGATGTTTCCTTTGCTATTCTTTCATATATGTCAAAATTTGGACCTTGCAACATCCCATCTTTTGATATATCTGTATAAACAATAGTTTGTACACCTATCTTTTCAAGTTGTTTACATAATGTTAATGAGTCTACATTGCTTACAACTTCCCATCCCCTAACTGCTACTTTTCCATCTTTAGCATCTATAGAAACTACAATTTTCTCTTTATATTCATTGACCAATTCTTCAACTAAATTCAAATTTTCAATCGCTATACTGCCTAATATTACTCTAGTAACACCAGCATTTATTAAACTTTTGACTTTTTCCTTATCCCTAACTCCACCGCCAACTTGAATAGGTATATCTATATTGTTTGCTATGTCCTCAATTATTTTTGTATTTACACCAAATTCACTTCTAGCACCATTTAAATCTACTATATGTATATATTCTGCTCCTTCATTTTTCCATTTATATGCTACTTCTAATGGATTATCATAATATACATTTACTTTGTCAAATTCTCCTTGTGTGAGTCTTACACACTTATTATCTTTTATATCTATTGCTGGAAATATTATCATTTTATCATCTCCCCATATGCTCTTAATATATTTAACCCTACTTCTCCACTTTTTTCAGGATGAAATTGTATACCATATACATTGCCTTTTCTAACAATAGCAGGGATTTTCTTTTCATATTCTGAAAATGCAATTAGTTCTTCATTTGATGAATTTGCATAATATGAGTGAACGAAGTATACATAATCATCTTCATTTATATATTTAAGTATATCATCATTTGCCTTATTAAATTTTAGATTATTCCATCCCATATGTGGCACTTTTAAACTTATATCCAGTTTATCAATACTTCCTTTTATAAGTCCTAATCCTTCATATTCTCCATACTCATAACTTTTTTCATAAAGTAATTGCATTCCTAGACATATACCTATCATAAATTTACCCTTAGAAACATGCTCCTTTATTATTGGTATCAATCCTAGTTTATCTAAGGCACTTATAGAATCTCTAAAAGCTCCAACACCTGGAAGTATAAGTGAATCTGCCTGTTTTATTTCATCTATATCACTAGAAATTTTAGTTTCTATTCCAGCTTTTCTAAAACCCCTAGACACAGAATCTATATTTCCAAGACCATAGTCTACTATTATATTCATTCTACAAAACCCCCTTTGAAGATGCTATCTCATTAGAAACTATTTCACTACCCTCTTTTAAAGCTCTTGCAAATGCTTTAAAAATACTTTCTATCTTATGATGGTCATTTTCCCCATATAAGAGATTGATATGTAATGTTACTCTCGATTCATTTACAAAAGCTCTAAAAAATTCTTTAAAGCATTGAGTACTCATACTACCAATCATTTGGGTATCAAATTTAGCATTAAATACAAGATAAGGTCTATTGCTTATATCTATTGCTACCATTGATAGAGATTCATCCATAGGTATATAGATATTAGAATATCTTCGTATTCCTTTTTTGTCACCTAGTGCATTTTTAAATGCTTCACCTATAGCTATACCTATATCTTCTACACTATGGTGGTCATCTACATATGTATCACCCTTACAAATCACTTTTAAATCGAACTTGCCATGAAATGACATTAAGGTAAGCATATGGTCTAAAAATCCTATTCCAGTATCTATTTCAGCTTTACCAGAACCATCAATATTTAATTCTACTAAAATCTGTGTTTCAAGAGTATTTCTTTCTACCTTCCAAATTCTCATACCTATTTCTCCTTTTTCAAAATATCTCTTATAGCTCCAACAAACATAGAATTTTCTTCTTTATCACCAATTGTAACTCTGTAATAATTTTCTAACTTTCCACCAAATTTTCTTATTAAAACACCTCTATCAATAAGTTTTTGTGATAAATTTTCGATTTCAGAATAAAATAATATAAAATTTGCTTGTGATTTGTATGCTTTAATTCCCATACCAATCATTTCTTCATATAAAACTTCTCTTTCCTCTTTTACTTCCTTTATATAAGCCTTTACCACATCTTTATTTCTAAGTGCTCTTGTAGCAATAAAGTCTGATAATGAATTTAAATTATATGGAGGTCTTACTTTCTCAACAGAATTTATTAAACTACTATTAGATAACATATATCCTGTTCTTATTCCAGCCAATCCAAATGCCTTTGATAAAGTTCTAAGAACTATTAGATTATCATACTTAAAAACATCACTTAACATGCTTTCTTCTCCAAAATCCATATATGCTTCATCTAAAACCACTAGACTATTAGTTGAATCTAAAAGCTTTATTATCTCTTCCCTCTTTAATATTGTTCCCGTTGGATTATTAGGATTACATACAATTACTATTTTAGGATTATTCTCCTTTACTTTTTCAATCACATTATCTATATTTATAACTAAATTTTCATCACTTTCAACACCTATAAATTTAGACCCATTTATCTGACTATATATAGAATACATACTAAAACTTGGAGAGAAACTCAATATTACTTCATCTTTATCTACAAAAGTATGTATTATTAAATCAATTATTTCACTTGAACCGTTTCCTACTAGAAGATTTTTCTTATTTACTCCAGAAATATTTATGTAATCTATTATAGATTCTTTCAAATCACTATAAGAATCTTCAGGATATAAATTTAAATCTATATCACTATCTGAAATTTCTTTAATAAGGTATTTAAACAACCTCTTACTTCCTTCATTTGCATCAAGTTTTACTTTACAGTTTACGTGATTTGGTTCATATCCCCTTAACTCTCTTATGCTTTCTTTTTCTCTCAACTTAAATCCCTCCTTATAAAGCTCAATTATATTTTAATTATCAAGTTCTTCAAATAAACGAATTATATTCTGAATTTGTTCATATTTAAATCTATAGCTAGCTCTATTTGATATAATTCTAGCACTTATATTACATATGTCTTCTAATATTTCAAGACCATTTGCTTTAAGTGTATTGCCAGTCTCAACTATATCTACAATTACATCTGACAACCCTACTATTGGAGCTAGTTCTACAGAACCATTTAATTTTATTATTTCAATTTTTTGACCTTTCTCTTTAAAATACTTTTTTGCTATATTGGGATACTTTGTTGCCACTTTTAAATATTCATCTTCTCTATATATGCTATCTCCCTTTAATCCTGCTACAGCAAATTTACACTTTCCAAAACCTAAATCATATATTTCATATACATCTGTCTCATTTTCTAAAATAGTATCTTTACCTGCTATACCGAGGTCAGCGACTCCTTTTTCAACATATGTAACTACATCTGATGGCTTTACATGTATATATATAATTTTATTTTCTTCATCTTTAAAAATTAGTTTTCTCGTATCTGTGTCTATACTATCTCCTAGACCCATTTTTTTAAATTTTTTAAATGATTCCCCTTCAATTCGTCCTTTTGCTAGTGCTATAGTCAAATAATCCAAAACAATCCCTCCTTATAAACTTTACTTATATACATACTTCATTAACTCATCAACACTTAGTGTAAATCCAATGGCTGGAATTTCTTTTCCATACTCTTTAGTTAAAGAATCATATCTTCCGCCACTAAGAATTTCTTTATATGAGTTTGGGTAGTATCCTCTAAACATAATTCCTTCATAATAGTCAAGCATAGTAATCATTGATAAATCAAATCTAGCCTTATCTAAAAAATTACATTCCTCAATTAAATTATTTACTTGCTTTAATTCTTCAAGAGCTTGCTTCATCTTATTATTACAATAGAACTTGTTTGATTTTTCAATAACATTATATAAATTCCCTTGTAAACTTAAAATATTTGATAATAACTCTTTTACTTCACGCTTAATTTTTAATTCTTCAATATATACTTTTAGTTCATGAGTGTTCTTCGTATATAGTAAATTTTTAATTTGATTTTCACAATTCTTATTTAAATTTAATTCTTCTAACAAACCATGAATATACTTGCTACTCCCAACCTCTAGAATAAAATTATTATTGTATTTTTCAAGTATCTTAAGAGCTAATTTCACTACTTCTCTATCTGCTTCTACAGAGGCTTCTCCTAGATACTCACAACCTATTTGTCTTATCTCTTTTATTCCAACTGTATTTTTATTTTTATATATTGATGAATTATAAAAAAGCTTAAGCTTTAAACCATCTTCCCATCTTGGTACAAGGCTTTTTATTATACTTGTAGTTATATCAGCTCTAAGTACCATTACTTTTCCATTTACAACCTTTACCATAGATTCTTCTGGAATTTTATTATTTATAGTTGTAAATTCATCATATTCTTCAAATAATTGTGGTTCTATTTGAAAATATTCTTCATCCAAAAAAAGTTTATCTATTTCCCTTTTTAATTTATATCTTTTTTTAGAATAAATAACCTCATCTTCAATCCTCAAAAATTTCACATTCTCACCCTCTTCATTAAATTTACTCTTATATTTGCAAATTTAAAACAATAAAAAAGCCATATAGGCTTTATACCTATATGGCTATAATTTTCTCTTAAAATTACTTCCCATCATAGATACAAGACCAATTACACTAAAAACAGGGCTTGTGTCTATGAATTAATTTCATATTACAATCCCTTTAATCTATGATGATGGTGATGATTTAATTTTGTATTTAATTTTACTATATTTAATCTCACCATGATAATTTCCTCCCAAATAATTTTTATTAATATTCTAAATTTACAGTTTTTTGTTACTATTAATAATAATATATTTTTCAAAAATTGGCAATAGTTATTTAAAAAATTGAATAAAATATTTTATATGTAACTTTTGTTTATACAATAAAAAATTTAATCTTTACCTAATTTGGAAATTTTATGTATAAAAAATGAAATTTCGGGAAAAATTGTAATAATTTAAAAAAACTTATTAAAATATAGTATAATAAGTATATCTTAATGTAAAGGGATGATTTTATGTATAAATATGATGACTATGTGAATTTAACAAATGATTTAGATTTACCTGTAGAAATTAGAAACAAATGTGTCAGAATTGTTAGTGTTTCAGAGAATTTAGAGGATATAATTATAGTACATAAATTCAAACTATATGTCGTAAATGAAAAGTACATTAAAGGAATTATGGAATAGGCATTTTGAATGGACTATTTTTATCAAAATTTTATTATAAGTAGAATTTAATATTTATAATAAGGAACTGTCTTATTGTCTAAGATATAATCTATATAAGGCAGTTCCATTTTATTCATTGTAGAATTTTAGTATCAATTAATCAAATCTTTTAAAACTATAAAACATACAATAAAACTGCTAAAAAGTGAAATAAAGAACCTATCATAATAAAAATATGAAATATTTCATGAAATCCAAACTCAGGACTTATATTAGGCTTTTTAATTATATAAATAATCGCACCTATAGAGTAAGATACACCTTCCATAATTAATAGTCTAAGGCAATCCTTAGGAATTGAATTGAATGCATTTATATCAAAAACAATTGCCCACCCCATAAGTAAATATATACTGGTAGATAACCATCTAGGTGCATCCATCCAAAATATTTTTATTATTATGCCAATAAATGCAACTATCCATATTGCTGTAACAAATATTATGCCTTCTTTTTTTTCCATAAAATTCAGACATATTGGTGTATAAGAGCCAGCAATCAATACGTAAATCATTGCATGGTCTACTTTTCTAAAAAACAATTCTTGTTCTGGTGTCCCCTTTAAAAAATGATAATACGAACTTGCACTATATAAAGCAATTAGTGAAAGTCCAAATACAGATACAGATACTATCATCAAGAGAGAAGTTTCCTGTAATGTAACAGATTGAAAAACTAAAATTATAGTTGCTAAAAGAGATAAACAAGCACCTATAAAATGAGTTAAACTGCTTATTGGGTCTCTACCCTTTAAAAAAAATTGATACATTTCGTCCTCCTACAATTATGTATTTTAAAAATCAGATTCACAAATATAGTTTCCATTACTATATTATATATTTAATTATACCACTTTATGTTTTTTTTACAAGCCTTAATATTGTTTTACTTTCTAATTTAGTGTATTATATATATTATGGAGGTAACATATGATGAATAATGAACTTAATACTATAATACTAGAAACACTAAGTAATGCAGATATAACTTCAAACGATATTCCATCTATTGACTTATATATGGATCAAATTATTTCTCTAATTGACAATAAGCTTTCTGCTAATAAAAGATTTGAAAGTGATAAAATTCTTACTAAAACCATGATAAATAATTACAGCAAAGAGGGATTAATCAAACCAGTTAAGGGAAAAAAGTATACTAAAGAACAAATTTTACAGATGATAATTATTTATTCTATGAAAAATACACTTACAATACAAGAAATTAAAAGAATCTTACATGGTGTGTATGAAAAGGATAATTTCAGTGAAAAAGATTTAGTTTCATGTTACGAAAAATTCATGTTAATAAAAGAAAATCAAAGAAAGAATATACCGGACTTTATAGAGTCTAATTTTGAAAATATTAGTATAAATCCAGAAAATAAAGATGATTTATTGATAGCCTTATTAAGTCTGACTTCAATGGCTGACCAATTAAAAAATATTTCAGAAAAATTAGTAGACAGATATTTTCCAGACATAACCAAAAAATAATTTTAATAAAGTAAGACTGAAAATAAATATTAAAATACAATGTTATTTAAATAAACTTTTATTGTATAAAATATAATTTTCAGTCTAAATATTAACACTTTCTATTTTTAATTCCTTCAATAATTTCCATTTTAAAATTCTACAAATTTAATTTTATTCTATTTAAGTTTTGACAATGTGAACAATTTAAATTAATTTGGATTTGTTTATACCCTATGAAAACGGCTTGTTTTAACGTACCAGTGCCATCATCTATCATGACTATATTATCTTTTATTTCTACACAGAAATTATTCTCTTGATTACACCAATAACAATCATACTTTTCATTACTTTTTTCTTCTCGCATGATTCTCGCCTCCTTCAATATAAGTTTCTACATTAAAAGAGGTTTTTCCTTTATATTTTTAATAAAATATTATAATTAAAATTTCATCCCATCTATTATACCATCTATTTTTTCAGATGCTTTTTCTATTGCAGCTTGTCTTTCTTCTTCACTAGTTCCAGTTCCATCTACTAACAATTCATCAAATTTTTTAATTCCTATAAATTTCATAATACTTTCCACATAATTTAACCCTTTATTCATAACTGGCTTCAACACCCATGGTATGTGTCCACCAGAAGATTGTATATATACCATACTTCTATCAATATCATTTAAAATTCCTTGTGGTTTATCATTGCCTTCAAAAGATATAGTTTTTCCATCTTGAATTATACAATCTATATACTCTTTAAGTGGTGCTGGAAAAGATAAACTCCACATAGGTGCTGCTATTACATATACACTTGCACTCACAAATTGGTCACAAAGATTTCTAATCTTTGTAAGTTCTTTTCTATCCTTATCGTCTAAATTTTTAGCATTTTCTTCACTAACTATGCTATTTCTTTTTTCAAAGTACTGATACTCAAGTCTTGGTATATGTTCTTTATAAAGGTCTATCTCTTCAACCTCAAAATCTTTATTTTTTTCCATAAATTTACTTATAAATTTTCTTGCTACAGTTTTACTTGAAGATAAGTCTTCAGGTTTTGAATTTACATTTATATATAATAATTTTTTCTTCATAAGCTCACTCCTAAGATTATTTTATATTATTATTTCACAAATATACCCATTCTATTCTTTTGTTGAATTATAAAATAACTATTATTACAGAATGTAACTTATGTTTTTATACACATTACTTCTACTTTTTTACTATTTATACTTTTACCCAAACAAGTACCATCTTATAAACATATCAACTAAAATATTATTCTGCTAAGTATCTTTATTTTATAAAAAAGTGTGAAGCCACATAATTTGTTAATTACTAAGCCTCACACTTTTATTATATTTTTTCTACATATACTCCTAATATATTCTGTAATATTATATCTTCTCATCCAAAATTAATTACCACTGAGGTATACCATATAACGCCATTTTTCAGTTCAAAAATAATCAATAAATAAAATTGATATTACTTAAGTTGTTAAATTATTGCTCATGCTAATGACATTAAAAATGGTATAGTGTAAAACACTATACCATTTTAGTTATCTAAACATTTTTTAATATTTTTTCTTCCATTTTGCACTTCTTCCTCTTGCAACAACTTCTATCTTATCTTGTTTTCTTAGATTATTAAAAACTCTATTTATAGTAGGTTCTGGAATGTCAGGACATAAATCTCTTATATCTTCTTTTGTAAAATATCCAAGGGTAGAATTTATTATTTTCTCTATTCTACTAGTTTTTGTTTGTCTTTTCTTATCAGATATATTTAAACTATCATCCAGCTTCTCATATGCAGTTAATATCGTCTCTAAAAAATACTCAATCCATGCATTCATATCTGCTTTTTCACTACCTATTGAGGCTTTCAAATAATTTAAATTACTATAATATTCATATGAACTATCATCAAATATCTTTCCTAAACTTATATATCTTCCAACTTCATACCCATTTTTATTTAGTAACAATAGGATAAGTACTCTCGCCATTTTTATATTACCTTCTTTGAATGGATGTATCAATATGAAATCTAACACAAATGCAGAAATTAATATTAATATATCAATTTCATCTTCCTCTATCAATGTATTATAAGCTTCACATATTTCTTCTATAGCTTTTTCAACTTTATTGACACTTGAATCAGTACTTATAAATTCGCTAGGTTTTAAATTGTGTTCAATAAAATCATTATCTGACTTATAACTTCCTCCTCTAGTAGATGAAAATTTATATAAGTATCCATGAAGCTCAAGAATCGTTTGTGAACTGATGGGAATACTCTCATAAGCACTGTTAATAGTTTTTACCACATCTCTGTATTCAACAATACTCAATTCCTCTCTACTTCTAGGTGTAACTTCATTACTTATCAACTTTTCTAGATTAAAATTACTACTATCTCTTTGATTTCCAATGTATGTAGATTCAGAACAATCTACTAAAGATTTTTTTTCTAAGTTTTCTAAAATTTCTTTTGGTTGTTTTTTGTAAAGCAGTTGTCTACCCTTATACTCATTTATCTTAGACAACATTCTAGCTACATTCATGTTTACATACATATTTTTTAATTTGCTTTTCTTTGTAAATTCCATAAAATCACTCCATAATTAGAATTTCTCTTATCCTTGACAGCGGTTTTATTTTATCATATAATCGTATTTTTTGCAATTTCTTGCTCAATTATCTGAATTTATATTTTTACTCAGTAGTTATCTCGTTTAGTCTTTCATTTTCATTTAATTTTTCAGTTTTAGGAGTATATCTTTTTAATTCTCTAAATACAACTATACCTGTAATTACTGTAGCTATAAAATCAGACACTGGTTGAGCTGTCCATACACCCTGTAAGCCTAAGAATGTAGGAAGAATTAATACTGCTGGTATCAATAAAATTACTTGTCTTAAAAGGCTCAATAACATAGCCATTTTTGCTTTTCCTATAGATTGTATAAAGTTTGTTCCTGTAACTGATAAGCCTACAATTGGCAACATAAGTAAGTATATTCTTAATCCATTAACAGATATATTCATAAGTTCAGGGTCTTTATTAAATATACCTATAATAGCTTCTGGGAAAAGCATAACTACTACCATACCCATACATAAAATTATAGTAGCTACTACTAATGAACCTAAATATGCTTTTTTAACCCTATCATATTTTTCAGCTCCATAATTGAAACCTATAATAGGTTGCGCTCCTTGATTTATTCCAAAGATAGGCATCAAAAATACCATTGCAATAGAAGAAATAGTAGCCATAGCCCCTATAGCTAAATCTCCACCATGAGTTTTAAGTGCAATATTTGATATTACTTGAACTAAACTTGCTGCAAGTTGCATAGCAAATGGCGACATACCTATTGCAAACACTGCTTTTATTAGCTTTTTATCTAATTTTAGATTAGATTTACTGAATCGTAAGTTTGATTTTCCACTTATATAATACCCTATAGTTAAAATAGCTGTAAGAGCCTGAGAAGTTACTGTAGCAATTGCAGCTCCTTGTATTCCCAAATTGAATCCAAATATTAATATCCAGTCTAAAACTATATTAGTTAAACATCCTACTATCATTATTCCTGCTGAAATTTTAGGACTACCATCAGCTCTTATTGAGTGGTTTAAAGAAAAGGAAAGAAGATTTACTACTGTACCTAATAATATAATATTTATATATGATTTTGCATATATTAAAGTATTTTCACTTGCTCCAAACAATGTAAGTATTTTATTTGCAAATAATATTCCAAGTATCATTATGATAATTCCTGTTATTACAGATAACGTCATTGCATTTCCTATAAGTTTTCTTGCCTCTTCTACTTTACCTTGCCCAAGTTTTATTGATATGGTAGTAGTAGTTCCTATACCTATCAACATCCCAAATGCAAGTATTATTGTCATTATTGGCATTGTTACACCAAGACCTGTTATTGCAAGTGGTCCAACCCCTGGTATATTTCCAATAAAAATTCTATCTACTACATTATATAAACTATTTACCAACATACCTATTATAGCTGGTATAGAATATTTTAGTAGTAATTTACTAATTCGTTCTGTTCCTAATAATTGTTGATTTTCCATCAAGTCTCCTCCTTCTTCTAATATTCAATTTTCCACATATTACAAGGGAGGTGCAAATGCCCTCCCCTAATATTAACTACTTTTTAAATATTAATTTATATATCTATTATATACCACTTTAATCAAAAAACCAAACTTTTCTAGTATAAATTTTTTTTAATAAGTAAAAATAAAGTGAATATATAGATGATATCAGTAGTAATATACCCAAATTTTCTAACTTAAAACTATTATTTAATACTTGATTTAAAAACAGTAAAGAAATTATGCTATTTATAATTGCTATAAAATACGGTATAAAAAACAATGTACCTATCTCTATACTAACAATCTTATTCATATTTTTAAAAGATAGACCTATTTTTGATAGTTTTTTGTACTTTACATTATCTTCTATCTCGTCTGTATATAATCTAAAGTATAAAAAACTAAAAACTGCTATAAATAATATCACTCCTATAAAAACACCCATAAATTGAAGAATTTTACTTTGTTGTAACTCTACTAAATACATATCTGGTAATGTTAAAAAATATGACCTGTTATATTCTCTATCCAAATTAAAATGTTTTTCTTTTAAATTTTCAGTTATCTGTGCACTGCTTTGCCAGTTTTTATAATCAAATCCATGAAAATTAATTTTTGAAAATTCACCTTTTACTTCATTGTATAAGTCATCACTTATAACTACAACTTTACTAAACAGTCCTGTAGGAAAAATTATTTTATTTTTTGATTTTTTTACTTCTATATTTAAATTTTTTATACTATAATTTTTTAATTGTTTTAAAGAATTTATATGTTCTTGCGAATTGCTACTAGGAATTATAATCCCTTCATATTTTTCTAACTTTGAACTAATTTTATCTAATCCCAATTCCTTTGATAATTTGTTATAATTCTTTACACTTAGTAAGACTTCCCTATTATATTTAAGTACAGGAAAACTTAACTCCTTATAATCATATCCTTTGATTGCTTCTCTAATTTGTTGTAGTTCTTCATATTCTTTTTCATTATTATGCTCTGAAAAATATGAGTAAACCATTGGGAAATTATTTTTAGAAGCTTCTCCTTGAGAACTTACAAGTGTTGAAGTTGTTGTAAATGCTACTAAAGTAGCCGATAAAAGTATTGTTATTAAAAATAACAATCGTGTATTATCCTTTAATTTATATATCAAATTACTTATAAGTAACATATTTACTTTGTTCTTATAAAATTTTTCTTTATTTTTTAAATACTTTAATATCAAAATAGTAAATTGAGAAAAAAATAAAAATATCCCCAAAGTAATTAATAGTGCTGTTGTATACATACCTCCATTTATTTTTAACTTATTGCCAAATAGTATCATAGCATATCCTAATATAAGACATATTACACCAATTATTCCAAATAGCTTTGAAGATTTTATCTCTTTTTTAGGCTTTTTTGTACCTACTAAAAGCTCTAAAATGCTCTTTTTACTCAATAATTTTAAGCTCATTGGTCCTGTTATCAAAAATAAAATCATAAATGATACAATAGTCAATAGCATTGCTTTTACTGGAAAATAAAATTCAGTTAAATTCATATAAAACAGTTTGCTTAAATACAATAAAAACAATTTTGAAATTGATAAACCAAGTAATATTCCTAACATCACTGCTAAAAATCCTATTATCAAATTTTCAATTAATATCAATTTTTTCAGTTGTCTGTTACTCATTCCAATTATCATCAATACTCCAAAATCTTTCAATCTATATTTTAAGAAATTTCCTAAAGAGTACAATATAAAAAGTAGACTAAAACCGAATATTATTAATTCTGAAGTCATAAGAGCCATAAATGCAGTAGAACCACTCTGCATTCCAGATTTTGTTATAATTGGATGGAACATAGACACTGCAAAAACAAAAAATATCATTATAGAAAAAACAGAACTTAAAAAATATGCTAAATATGCCCTGAAATTTCTAACTATATTATTATAAGCAAACTTTCTAAAATCCACTATCTTACACCTCCTATTTGAGACAAAACAGCTAGTATATCAGAATAGAAAGAATTACTGCTTTCAGATTTTTTTATTTCTGTATATATACAACCATCTTTTATAAAAATTACTCTATCTGAATAACTTGCACTATATGCTTCATGAGTTACCATAAGTGTTGTTACCTTTTGTTCTTTGTTTATCCTAGTAAATAATTTCAAAACATCATCAGTAGATTTTGAATCAAGATTTCCAGTTGGCTCATCTGCAAGAAGTATGGCAGGTTTATTTATAATAGCTCTAGCAATAGCACACCTTTGAGCTTGACCTCCTGAAATTTCATAGGTTTTTCTATCTAAAATTTTATCTATTCCTAAAAATTTAGATATACTTTTAGTTTGTATATTCATATCTTTGATACTTTCCCCCTCTAGTGTAAGTGGCAACATAATATTTTCGCCAACAGTTAAAGTGTCAATCAAATTAAAATCCTGAAATACAAAACCAAGTTGTTTCCTTCTAAATTCAGCAAGTTTTTCTCCTTTCAATTTACTTACATCATATCCATCTAATACAACCTCACCTTCACTCTGTCTATCAACTGTAGATATTATATTTAAAAGAGTAGATTTACCACTTCCAGATGGTCCCATAACAGACACAAATTCTCCCTTTTCTATATTTAGACTAACCTTATCTAATGCTTTAAATGGAATATTTCCGCAATATGTTTTTGATATATTTCTAATACTCAATATGTTCATTTTATATTCTCCATAATTTTTTATTTTTACTACAATACCATAATATCGTGAATATACTACTTTAACCATAAAAATACCCTAACAATTAACTTACATATTTGTAAGTAAGTTGTTAGGGTATCTTATAGTCTAATAATTATTAATGATTAATCAAATTTAAAGTTTAAGTGTTTTTCAAATTCATCTAATACCATAGGTTTAGCAAATAAGTATCCTTGAACCTTATCACAACCTATCTCTTTCAAGAACTCTACTTGTTCATAAGTTTCTACGCCCTCACAGATTACTTTAATATCAATCGCTTTTGCCATTTCCACAATCTTAGAAATAATAATTTTTCCACGTTTTGTATCTGTTGTTTCGATTAAAAATCCTCTATCTAATTTTAAAATATCAAAAGAAAGGTCTTTTAACAGATTTAAAGATGAATATCCCGAACCAAAATCATCCATTGATATAAGGAATCCTATCTCTTTAATCTTTTTCATTATATCAATCAATATATTTAAATTATCAAACACAACACTTTCTGTTAGTTCAAGCTCAATAAACTCAGGAGATATATTGTATTTACTTATCAAATCAGTTATATTTTCTATAAAATTATCCCTATATAAATGAACTCTAGACATATTTACAGAGATTGGTACAGGAGTATACCCTTTATTTATCCACTTGTTTAATGTTTTGCATACTTCTTCAAACACGAACATATCAATATTTACAATAAAACCATTCTTTTCAAATAAAGGTACAAAATCTATAGGTGAAATAAACCCAAATTCTGGACTATTCCATCTTATCAAGGCTTCTGCTCCTTCAATTTCATTTACATCATCTAAACTATACTTAGGTTGATAATATACTATAAATTCACCTTTTTCTAAAGCTTTATTCATATTATCTTCCAATCGTTTTTCCTTGTACAATCGATTTCTTGTATCTTCATTAAAAAATGAATATGAATGTTCATATTTTTCCTTTTTACTTTTTGCTGCAATATTTGCTCTATCAATTAACAAGTCAATCTTTTTAATATCATCCTTTTTAGTAATCTTATATATTCCACTTGACATAACAATTTTATACTTAGATGAGTTAGTAGTATTTAAGTTACAAATTTCTTTATTTATTTTAGATAATCTATTTAAAAGTTCATCTTCAGTGTTACAAGCAATCAACAATATAAAATGGTCATTATCCATCCTAGCACAAATTTCATATTTATTTGTATTATTATTTAAAACTTGTGATATATGAATTAATATCTTATTCCCTTCAGCATATCCAAACATCTCATTTATATATTTAAATTTATTGACATCCAATTGTACTAAGTAAAAATTATCTTGATAATAATTCTTTAAAATATACATAGAATCTTTTCTAAACTTTTCTTTATTTTTTATTCCACTTAAAGAATCATAATAAGCCAATTTTTTAAGTTGTTCTATTAATTTAGCATTACTTAATTTCCACAATATCATAAATATTACTATATAAAAATACAACTTTATCATAAAATTAACTATTAGATTTTTAAAGTTCTTAAATATATTACATTTTGATACTAAAGTCCAATTAGTCCACTTTATGTTCGTATATTTTACATTATATAATCTCCAATTATCCCAAGATAAAAAATCACCTTGACATTTTTTATTTATATTTTTTAAGATTTCACTTTTAGTGGTTCCTATAATATTCCCTTCTAAATCAAGCATCTTACTTTTATCATTTACATATTTTTTGTTTGGATGAGAAATAATAGTATAATCTTTATCTATCATTAGAAATTTAATAGAATCATCAAAATTGCTTCTACTTATTAAATTATTTACATCTTGAAAATAAAAAGAAGCAAAAATGGTCCCAATCATCTCATTATTTTTTACAATTGGTACATATATGATAAATACTTTGTCACCTGTTACATTACTGACTTCAATATCTGAAACTACTACTTGCTTTGTTTTAATTGCTTTCTCAAAACTAGGCTTATCTTTTATTGAGTTAACATTTTCCCTATATGTACTTGAAGCATTTCCTTTTGTATCTGTTATACCAATCATAAAAAGATTATATTCCTTTTGATATGGACTTAATAATTTTCCCTTTTCAATTAGTGATGTTTCACCATTAGAAAATCTATCATCTTGACTAAGAGCTTTTAATAAAGATATGTTTACTTCTAAATAGTTTTCAAGTTCTCTTTTTGATGCCTCAATCATATTTCTAGAAGTAATTTCCATAGAGTTACTTGCATATATGATGGTACTTGTTAAATCAATCAAAACTAATAGTATTAATAAGATTAATATATGCTTAAAAACTAGCCCATCAAATACTTTTTCTCTTTTTTTCATATTAAAATACCATTAATTACACAATTTATTTTTCTATTATTTAATGTTAGATTTGACAAATCTGATTTTATTAGCCACACATTATTCACTCCTTACAAGACCTTTATTGTATAACTATTTTATCATAGTTAGACAAAGTTATGTTACTTAGTATCAAATATTACAATAATAACTGATAAATTATTAAACCATCTAAAAAAGTGGCTACATCAAAATAGAGATTGTACTAAGACCTAAAAGTTAGACTTTCTACAGGAATGAAATTTTCATTGTTGAAATGATTAAAACATATTTGATTTTGTACAAAAAGAGTGCCTCATGAACTAAAAAGTTCATTTTGAGACACCCTCTCTTTAATTTACAAATTAAGCATTAACTTTTGCTTTTAAATATTCATCTATTGATGCTGCTGCTGTTTTACCAGCACCCATTGCAGATATTACTGTTGCTGCTCCAGTAACAGCATCTCCACCTGCAAATACACCCTCTTTAGAAGTCTGACCATTTTCATCTGTTATTAAGCATCTCTTCTTATTTATATCAAGACTCTTTGTTGTAGAAGATATTAGTGGATTTGGGCTTGTTCCAAGTGACATTATAACTGTGTCTACATCAAGTACAAATTCAGAACCTTCTATTTCTATAGGTCTTCTTCTTCCAGAATCATCTGGCTCTCCTAATTCCATTCTTATACAAACCATACCTTTAACATATCCATTTTCATCTACTAAAATTTCCTTAGGATTTGTTAATGTATTAAATATAATGCCTTCTTCTTTTGCATGATGAACTTCTTCAGCTCTTGCTGGAAGCTCTTTTTCACTTCTTCTATAAACTATATATGATTCTGAACCTAATCTTAATGCAGTTCTAGCAGCGTCCATAGCAACATTTCCACCACCTACTACAGCAACTTTTTTACCAGAACTAATAGGTGTATCATAATCATCTCTATAAGCCTTCATTAAGTTTACTCTAGTTAAAAACTCATTTGCAGAAAATACTCCATTTGCATTTTCCCCTGGTATATTCATAAACATTGGAAGACCAGCTCCTGAACCTATGAATATAGCTTCAAATCCTTCATCTTCTATAAGTTCATCTACTGTAATTGTTTTACCAACAATTACATTAGTTTCTATTTTTACACCTAATTTTCTTATATTGTCTATTTCAGGTTGAACAACAGCTTGTTTTGGAAGTCTAAACTCAGGTATTCCGTAAGTTAAAACTCCACCTGGCTCATGCATTGCTTCAAAGATTGTTACATCATAGCCTTTTTTAGCTAAATCACCAGCACAAGCTAGACCTGCTGGACCACTTCCTATTACTGCTACTTTTTGATTTTTCTTAGGCTCTGTATCAGATAAATTTATGTCATTTTCTTTTGACCAATCTGCTACAAATCTTTCTAATTTACCTATTGATACAGCATCTGATTTTATTCCAAGTATACATACACCTTCACATTGACTTTCTTGTGGGCATACTCTACCACAAACAGCTGGTAATGAACTGCTCTTAGCTATTACTTTAGCAGCACCTTCTATATCATCTTCTTTAATTTTTGTTATAAACCCTGGTATGTCGATTCCTACTGGACATCCACCCACACATTTTGGTTTTTTACAAGCCAAACATCTATTAGCTTCTGCCATAGCTTCTTCTTTATTATACCCTAAGCATACCTCATCAAAATTTGTTGCTCTCACAGCAGGTTCTTGTTCTCTAACTGGTACTTTTACTTTTTTAGCATCCATTATTTGTTACCTCCACATCCACAATTACTATGATGATGACTATCGCCTTCTTCAAGTTTTAGCATAGCTCTTCCCTCTTGAGTCTTGTACATAGACTGTCTTCTCATTGCTTGATCAAAATCAACTAAATGACCATCAAATTCAGGACCATCTACACATGCAAACTTAGTTTCATTTCCAACACTAACTCTACAGCCACCACACATACCTGTTCCATCTATCATTATTGTATTTAAACTTACTATAGTAGGTATATTTAGTTCTTTAGTTAATTGGCACATAAATTTCATCATTATCATTGGTCCAATTACTATTGCTTGGTCGTATTTTTTACCTTGATTATCAACTAAATCTTTTAATAGGTCTGTAACTCTTCCATTAAATCCATATGTACCATCATCTGTTGATACATATACATTTTTAGCTACTTTTTTCATATCATCTTCTAATATAATTAATTCTTTAGTTCTTGCACCAATTATTACATCTACATCTAATCCATGCTCTTTAAACCATTTAACTTGTGGATAAACTGGAGCAGAACCAACTCCACCAGCTACAAATAATATCTTTTTATTTCTTAATTCTTCTATATCTTCATGTATAAATTCACTTGCTTGTCCTAATGGCCCTACAAAATCCATTACAAAATCGTTTTCTTCAAACATTGCTAACTTTTTAGTTGAAGCACCAACTGTTTGGAATACAATAGTTACTGTTCCTTTTTCTCTATCATAGTCAGCTATTGTAAGAGGAATCCTCTCTCCTTTTTCATCATTTTTAATTATTATAAATTGACCTGGTTGAGAAGATTTTGCAACTCTAGGTGCCTCTATTTCCATTAAATAAATACTATCTGTTAATTGTCTCTTACTAACTATTTTATTACTCATCTCGCTATTCTCCATTCTAACAAATATATTTTTCCCACTTTAAATTTAATTAAAAACATAAACACACAAAACTATAACTCTTTATAATATAATATTAGTTCTTGGTTGATTGTTTTGTATTGGACATCCCCCCTATAATAATTATAACTGCCCAAACTACAAATAGTTGATATTAACAAATTTCTTGTAAATGCCAATAAACACTAAGTCTATATCATACGTCTAATTTGTTATAGATTTAACCTAATACACACTTAAAGTATACTATATTATGCCAAATTTGTAACAAAAATTTTATAAATACATAATAAAATTTTTTTATTCAATTATTTATTTAATAAATTAACTTAGGTTTTCATAATAACACTAATTTCTTTAAAAACTAAACGTGTATAAGGCTTTAATCTATTGCAATACCAGCTTTCATATTGTATAAAATATACTCTTATTTTATTATATATCTAAAATTTTCAATATTCATTAATTATTTGAATTTTTATATAAAATTTTTACAATTTCTAAAGATTTATTTACTTATGTAATAAATTATAATAATATTAGTTTATAAAGTTAATAATTAATATAAATTAAAATAAAGATAATATAAACACAGGAGGTACATTCTTTGAAAAACATTATTTCAGCAAAAGAACTTATATCAAAACTAGAAAAAAATGATAATCTAGTTGTAATAGATTGCAGATTTGATCTTATCAATAGAACTTATGGTATTGATTCTTATAAAAAAGGACACATCAAAGGCAGTTTTATCTTAGATATAGACAAGGATTTATCATCTCCTACAAAAGAACATGGTGGTAAAAATCCTTTACAAGACCCTTTAATACTAAAAGAAAAATTAGAAAAAATGGGTGTTGATAATGACACTACGATTGTAACTTATGATGATGGAGATTTAAATGGAGCTTGCAGATTATTTTTCCAATTAAAACATTTGGGGCTTAAAAATGTCTATGTACTAGATGGGGGAATAACATCTTTCGTAAAGGAAGGTGGAGAATTGGAAGAGAAAGTGAATATACCAAGTTGTACAGGTAAGGAAATTAGACCAAATATAAACAATGGTTTAGTTGTTCCAATGGAATATGTTAAGTCTAAATTATACAAAAAAGATACTGTAATAATAGATTGCCGTGCTAATGAGAGATACCAAGGTTTAGTTGAACCTGCTTACTCAAAAGCTGGTCATATACCAAGTGCAAAAAATTATTTTTGTAAGGATTTAATAAAAAGTGACTTTGAAAATGGCTCACTTAAAGATATAGAATTTTTAAAAAAATTCTTTAAAGATTTAAATAATTATGATGAAGTAATTTTATCTTGTGGTTCAGGGATATCTGCTTGTGTTAACAGTCTTGCTCTTAGAGAACTGGATATACCTCACAAGATTTATATTGGTAGCTTTAGCGACTGGATTAGTTATGATGACAATGAAATCAAAACTGGTCAAGAATAAGGCTCATAATCTATATAAAATCAGCATATGATAGCTTAAATTTTGTAAAGGCGTCAGTCATTGTAGACTTTCGCCTTTACTTATTATTTCATATACTCTTTAAATTTATTATATATATTTTAGTTGATAATATTAATAAACTGCAATATGACCATCACATCTTGATTCCGTCCCACAAATATAACTTTCCTGTTCTGTTTTAAATATTATTTGACCTCGTCCCATGTCAACAGTATCATGAATTACTTTTATTTCATGACCCTTTTCAATTAATGAATCTATTATATGCTTTGGCATCTCTGGTTCAACTTCTATTTCTTTTCCTTTTATCCACTGCCATCTTGGAGCATCTAGCGCCTCTTGTGGATTTAATCCAAAATCAATCATATTTGTTAACACCTGAATATGTCCTTGTGGTTGCATAAAAGCTCCCATTACACCAAATGGACCTATTGCTTTATCTTCTTTACCTAAAAATCCAGGTATTATAGTATGATAAGGTTTTTTAAATGGTTTTACTACATTGTGGTGTTTAGGGTCTAAATTAAAATTATTTCCTCTACTATGTAAAGCAATCCCAGTTCTTGGTATCACAATTCCTGAACCAAAATTTATGTAATTGCTCTGTATATATGAAACCATATTTCCATCCTTATCTGCAGTACAAAGGTATACTGTACCACCACAATATGGCTCTCCTGCAGTTGGATACAAAGCCTCTTTATTGTCAATTAATAAACTTCTTTTTTTGGCATACTCTTGGCTTAGTAATTCCTGAATCTTTACCTTCATATGCTCTATATCAGTTACATATGTTTTAGAATCTGCAAAAGCTAATTTTAAACTCTCTATAATTTTATGTATGTCTTCTACATTTTCTATATTTCCTTCTAATTCCAATTCTTTTAATATGTTAAGTGCCATTAAAACTGTTATTCCATGACCATTTGGTGGGATTTCAAATATTTTATATCCCTTATATTCTGTACTTATAGGTTCTACCCATGTTGGATAAAAACACTCTAAGTCACTCTTTCTTATAGCCCCATTAAATTTTTTAGAATATTCATCTATTTTATCAGCAAGTCTTCCTCTATAAAAGCTTTCAGCCTGAGTATTTGCTATCTCTTCTAATGTACTTGCCTGTTCTTCACATATAAATATATCTCCAGCCTCTGGAGCTTTACCATCTTTAGAAAATGTATCAAACCATGGTTTGAACTCTTCTCCAATAAGTTCTTTTTCATAGAGTTCATATGATTTTTTCCATACCTTAGCTACATTAGGAGATACTACGTATCCCTCTCTTGCATAGTTTATCGCTGGAGATAAGCATTCCATTAAGCTAAGTTTACCATATTTTTTATTTAATTCTGACCAAGCTGCGGGTATTCCAGGTACAGTTACTGATCCAAACCCATATTTTGGCATTTCTTTCATATTATTATAATTTTTTAATTCCATATTTTCTGGAGCAAAGCCACTAGAATTTAAACCATACAATCGTTTTTCTTCCTCTATCCAAACAAGGGCATATGCATCTCCTCCAATCCCATTGCTTGTAGGTTCTACTACTGCTAATGTGGCGGCTGTTGCAACTGCTGCATCAACAGCATTTCCACCCTTTTTTAGTATTTCAAGTCCAGCTTGAGATGCTAATGGTGTTGATGTTGCAACTGCTCCATTTTTAGCATACACGACATTTCTTATTGATGAGTATTTATGTTGGTAGGCATTAAACTTCATAAATTTCAGCTCCTCGTCATTTTTTATTTGATATTCTGCTTAGATTTATTATATAACATCAAGTAATGTAACTGATACAAAATGATATAAAATATAGACTTTTTCCTAACTTTAATTTTATCTTTAAATAAATATCTTAAACTCAATTCTAGTATTTTCTATCTGCACTTAAATAAGTTATTTTATTCAAAACATATATCTAATTCTTTTGACTTAAAAATAATTTATTCTTTTATCATGTTTAGAGCATATTTTAAAGTTAAAAAATAATATATAAAATATCCTATAAAATAAATGACTAGAGTTATGATAATTGGTACAAGTAATGACCTTGGTATAAACTTTTGTGCTATAGACATAGCAAATAAATTATGAACTGTACCTACAACTAATGGCATTAAAAATATAACTTTTAACTGTTTTGATATTATTTTCTCAATATCTTTATTATTTGCTCCAAGTTTTATTAACATAATATATCTTTCCTTATCATCATATATATTTGATAATTGTTTAAATAAGATTATACTACCTGTACATAAAAGAAATACTACAGACAAAAATATGCCTATAAACAGCATTAGACCACTTAATTTTATCAAGTTATTATAACTTTCAATACTTGATGTAAAATTAAAAGGATAAGTAAATTTCATATTTTCACTTACTATATTTTTTAATTTTAAAGTCAAATCCAGTTCTTTTTTTTCATTTTTTATATCAATTAATCTTATTAATCTAGAATTTCCATGTAATTTTAACTGATTAAATACGTCATCTTTTACTACAATTAAATCAAACGTAGCTTGTGAATTTATTTCTGGCTCCAAGATGCTTTTTTGTACTTTAAACAGATTTATATCATACTCATTTGTATCTTTAATATGCAAGTTTATTTTTTCAATCTCAAAGTCTTTAAAAAATATTTTTTTGTATGAATCAGAAACATAGTACACAGATTCCTTTGAAGTTAATTCTTCATAATTGTTATTCTGATATTGTCTTAATTTTTTAAAATCACTTTCTCTAATAATATCTACAGACGTTCTATCTTCTATATAACTATTTCCATTTTTATAATACATTTCAATATTTATATCTTTGTCTATAAGTTCTATTGTTTTATCAAAGATTATCTTATTATCTTTTTTATATTTATATAATAATTTGTCAATTTCGTTATTTACATAAGAATTTCCTAAATTTATGGTATAACTGTATTTATAATTTTCACTTATGTTCCTATCTATATCGTAATAAAGTGATATGGTAAACCCTAGCATAGTTACACTTGTAGCTATTAATATTGCTATTACAGCCAATACACTACTATTGCTCTTTAATTTAAATCCAAGTTCAGAAAATGCAATTAAATTCTGTCCCTTATAATAAAAACTTTTTCTCTTCTTAACAGCATCAATAATCATATACATAGTTGATGAAAAAAATAAAAAAGTTCCAGGTATTATTGTAACTAATATAAAAACTGAAAGCATAATATTTTCAGCAATAAAATAACTAATTGACATTAAATAAGAAATAGTTATTAATAAAACACCAAGTACACATTTTAACTTTATAAATTTTTTAAACTTATACTTTTCTGGATATTTATTAAATAACTCTATAATTCTCTTATTTCTGATAACTATAGTATTTCTTATTCCAATAACTATAAATATTATTAAAAATACAGCTAATGTCTGAACTAAGGCCTTTATACTTAAGTTCATATTTACTACTATCATTTCATTCATTAATTTTACAAGCATCATAGTCATAAGCTTTGAAAATAACAATCCTAAAAATATACCTATTAATATTGCAACTATACCCATCAAAAAAGTTTCATATAAAAATATTTTTCCTATCTGATTTTTCCTCATTCCAAGTAAACTATAAGTTCCTACTTCTCGCCTACGTCTATTGAAAAAAAATGAGTTTGAATAATATATAAATAAAAATACAAATACCACTATTACAATTGAACTTGTATTAATACTCATCCTAGTTTTCTCTCCAAGTGAACTCAACGCTTCATTATACTCTATAGATTTAAAACTAAAAAATACAAATACACTAAATACAATTGAAATAAAGTACATTAAATAATTAAAAAAACTATTCTTTACATTTTGCATTGCAATTCTAAATAAAGTCATTTTTATTAACTCCTCCAATTAAGGAAACTGTATTTACTATTTTATTATAGAACTCTCTGTTACTTTCTCCCTTTACAATTTCTGTGAATATTATTCCATCCTTTATAAAGAGTATTCTATTGCAAAAACTCGCACTTATAGCATCATGAGTTACCATCAATATTGTTTTATTGCTGTCTTTGTTTAATTTTAATAGACAATTCAACAAATCCCTAGCAGATTTAGAATCTAATGCTCCTGTAGGCTCATCTGCAAGTACTAATGATGGTTTTGTTGCTATAGCTCTACATACAGCTCCTCTTTGCTTTTGTCCACCAGAAACTTCGCCAGGGTATTTATCTAATATAGATTCTATATTTAATTCTTTTGAAATCTCTTTTATTCTATTTTCTATTACTGATACTCTTTCATTTTTTAAAGAAAGAGGCAACATTATATTTTCTTTTATTGTAAGTGTATCCAAAAGATTAGAATCTTGAAATACAAAGCCTAGATTATCACGTCTAAAATCTGCCAATTCATTTTGCTTCATTTTAATAGTATTCTTTCCATTTATATAAATATCTCCTGATGAAGGTAAATCTATTGTAGAAATAATATTTAAAAGTGTTGATTTACCAGCACCGGAAGACCCCATAATACCAACAAATTCTCCTTTATAAACCTTGAAAGTTATTCCTCTTAGAGCTTCATGTTTTGAACCTTTTCTTCCATACTCCTTTTTTATATTTTCAACATATAATATTTCTTCCATAGTTAATAATCACCTTTCATCACAATTAGTTATTTATCAATTCTCACAAATATATTATATATATTAAAATGGCTTTTAAACATTTAATTATATTAATTTAAGGTTACATTTTCGTAAGTATTAATTATATTTCTTCAAATTTATTGCAATTATGTTTAAAATATAATTTATCAAGTAAAATATAGTTATATTAATATAATTATTTTAGGTAATAAGGTAGAAATATTTTAATTTATCAAGTAGAATATAGTTATGTTAATATAACTATTTTGAATTAGGAGGTAAGAATGTTTAAAATAATGGTAGTTGAAGATGACGTCTCATTGAAAAATATCATAGCAAAGTGTCTTACTAAATGGGGACATGATGTTCATCAAATAGAAAATCTTGAAAATATAATAGAAGAGTTCAAAAACTATAACCCAGAATTAGTTTTATTGGACATAAACCTTCCATTTTATGATGGTTTTCATTGGTGTAATGAAATAAGAAAAATTTCAAAAGTTCCTATAATTTTTATTTCTTCAAGAAATTCTAATATGGATGTAATAATGGGTGTAAATTTAGGTGCAGATGATTATATACAAAAACCTTTTTCTGTAGATGTCTTAGTAGCTAAAGTTAATGCCCTTTTAAGAAGAACTTATAATTTTGTTGATAATAACTCAAATCAGATTATTCACAATGGTGTTACTTTAGATTTATCAACTGCAACAATAAACTATGAAGATAATACTATTGAGCTAACAAAAAATGAAATCAAAATTCTCCATGAGCTTATGAAATATAAGGGGCAGATAGTAAGTAGGAATAAACTCATGAAAAAATTATGGGATAATGATTGGTTTGTAGATGATAATACATTAACTGTCAATGTAAATAGAATACGCTCAAAATTAAATGAAATTGGTTTAGAAGATTTTATAGAAACAAAAAGAGGATTGGGTTATATAATCAGTTAAAACAATTCTAAGTAGGTGAATTTATGAGCTTTAAAGATTTTCTCAAGGATAAACTAGGTTTTTTAGTATACAATTTTACTTTCTTAATTTTTACAGTATCAGTTATTATATTTTCTCCTGTAGATGTTTTTCTGACTGATACTATTTTATATATATTAGTTGTAAATGTTGTGTTTTTATTTTTATATCTATTTATTAGCTACATCAAGAAGAACAAATTTTTAGATAAGATAAAAAATGATACATTCAAAATTAATATGAATGATATAGAATTAGCTAGATGTAAAAATGAAGAAAAAATATACTTGAACATTATTAAAAATCATCAATATCAATGCAATAACATAATAAATAATAATATCGAGAAATTTGAAGAAAACAAAGAGATTTTAAATATGTGGGTACATGATGTAAAGATACCTATAGCTATAATAAAACTCATTCTTGAACAAAATGAAAATTTAATTGATGAAAAAATTTCAGATGACATAGATAGTGAAATATTTAGAATTGAAAACTCCGTTGAAAAAATTTTATATTTATCAAGACTCGAAGATTTTCATAAGGATTTTTTAATTCAAGAGGTAAATATTGAAAAAATCATTAGAAATATTATAAAAAAATACTCAAAATATTTTATTTCAAAAAAAATTATTTTAGACTTAAATAATTTGAATTTTAAGGTTTTATCTGATGAAAAATGGCTATACTTCATATTCGAGCAATTATTGAGTAATTCCCTAAAATACTCCTCATTAGGAGATAATATATCTATCTATTGCAAAAGAACCAAAAATTATTTACAATTAAGAGTGGAAGATACTGGTTGTGGTATAAAAAAGGAAGATTTAAATCGAATATTCAATAAGGGATTTACAGGTAATAATGGAAGAAACAATTCTAAATCTACAGGTCTTGGGCTTTATTTAGTAAAAGAACTTTGTGATAAGCTTGGTCATAAAATTGATGTAGATTCAGAGTACAACCAATATACAAAATTTACTATTACATTCAAATGTGATTTATAGTATCTTATTATTGATAGTTTATTTTCATTAACTTATATTCAACTTCTTATAGTAATTCTATATGTACATCCCAGTATATAATTAAGTAGTTTTTATAAAAAGGAGGAAGACATGTCTTTTCTAAAAAAATTTAAAAATAAAAGATTTAGAAATAACAGTTTTAAAAGTAACAACTTTAGAAATAGCAGTTTTGGAAGTAGTGGCTTCAAGTCTAAAAATAAAGGTTTTAAAAACAATCCCTTTAAAAATAAGAGATTCAAAATATATGCAGGAATAGCAGTAATCATACTTTTAATTCTAGGAGTTCTTGCTTATGTTGATTCGAAAAACACTGAATTACAAGCTAATGAAAATTTTATCGAAACATATACTATTCCTGAAAATGAAAAAATATTTATAAATGGGATGGTTGTTCCTAAGCAAACTAAGGACTTCAATATATCTGGAGATTATGAGTTAAGTGATGTTAATGTTACAAATGGTCAAAAAGTAAATCAAGGAGACCTTCTTTTTACTGCTAAAAATCCAACTATAATAGCAGAAATAGATAGTTTAAAATCACAACTTAGTCAATACAAAAAACAAAAAATATCACTTTCTGATATTGCTGAAAATAAAGATGCTATTGCTTCTATAAATGCACAGATAACTGCTTTAAACTCTCAGATAGCTTCTCTGGATAAAAAAGCTTATGACAGAGTTACTGCTCCTTTTGATGGCACAGTATACTTGAATGACCAAACTGGAAATCCAGACCAACCAGTTTCATTTATGACTATTCAAGGTCTAGAGTTTTATATGAAAGGACAAGCAAGTGAACAAGATTTACCTAAAATGAAGATTGACCAAATGGTCAATATACTCGTTTTTTCAACTGACCAAAAGCTTACTGGTAGAATAAGTTTTATATCTGATAAACCATCTACTCCAAATACTGAAATGGGAGCTCAGCAGAATACACTATCTTATTATGATATAAACATAGCATTTGATAATCAAGAAGGATTAGTAAATGGATTCCATCTTCAAGCATCACTTGAAGTAGCTAATTCAAGCTTTAAAATACCAGCATCTTGTGTACTTAAAGACAACAAACACTCATATGTATTTAAGGATTTAGATGGTATATTGAAAAAGCAAATTGTAGATGTAGCAAGTCAAAATGATGATTTTGCTGTAGTTAGAGGCGGTCTTGAACAAGGCGATATAATAATAAAACACCCTACTAAAGAAATGAAAGAAGGAGACCCAGTTCAAGGCGATGGCGTAACTGCTGGTTCTAATAATGGAGATACTACTCCAAACAAAAAAGTAGAAGAAGTTACTATGGATGTGAATTAATTTACATATGTTAATTAAATTAGAAAATATTCAAAAATATTACAAAGTAGGGAAAGATGAATTACATGTTTTAAAATCCTTAAATTTAGAAATTGAATCTGGAGAATTTGTCATGATAATGGGTAAGTCTGGTAGTGGTAAAACTACTTTACTTAATATCTTAGGTTTTCTAGATGTATTTGATGAAGGAAGATATATATTTGATGGAACAGATGTAACTAATTTGAGTGAAAATGAACGTTCTGTTTTTAGAAATATTAATATTGGATTTGTTTTCCAACAATTTAATTTAATAGAAACTCTAAATGTATATCAAAATGTAGAGTTGCCTCTAATTTACAATAAAGCACTAAAAAAATCTAATAGAGAAGAAATTGTTAAAGATAAATTAAGTTCTGTTGGGCTTTTGGACAAGCTTAAGCAGAAACCACTTCAATTATCTGGTGGTCAACAACAGCGTGTAGCCATTGCACGTTGCCTAGCAAATGACCCTCAGATAATCTTTGCTGACGAACCGACTGGGGCATTAGATAGTGAAACTAGCAGAGAAATTATGGAGCTTTTAACAAGGCTCAACAAACAAGGTAAGACTATAATAATGGTTACACATGATCAAGATTTAACTAAGTATGCAACTAAGGTTATACGACTTAAAGATGGTGTGTTTACTTCGGAGGTGTAATCATGAGTTTATTAAAAAATTCTTTGGCCAATTTAAAAGGTCACAAGCTTCGTGTATTTGTAGCTTTACTCTGGATTATAATAGGAATAACTTCAGTAATACTTGTTAGTTCTATAGGTAATGGATTTCAAAAAGAAATTAAGAAGTCTGTAAACAATGTAAACCCTAATAAAACTACTATTTCGTTTGAATCAGCCGATAACACAGGTCTTACTGATGATATGAGTATTTTTTTAAAACCCTTTAATGCAAAAGATTTAGAAGAATTATCATTTGTTGAAGGAGTAGAAAGAATAGCTCCTTCAAGAGATGGGTTTAACCTTGATTCAGTTTACTCTTCACAAGCATCTTTTGATAAAAAAACTACGTATGTTGATGTTGGACCAGTAAAAAAAGATTCTAAAATAAATTTAATTTGTGGTAGAGATTTTTCTTTAGATGATGAAAAAAGAAAAGTAATTTTACTTACATTACAAAGTACAAGTGAAATTTTTGAAAATCCAGAAGATGCCTTAGGTCATGGTATCAACATAAATGGAACTATATTTGAAATAATAGGGGTATTAGATGATTCTCAGCAAAACCAAGCTGGAGGATTCTTTGGAGGTTACCAAGATATGCAATTTACTACTTCCCTAGTACCTAAAAAGGCTTTTGACACTTTAATGAGTCAAAATTCTTATTCAAATGAAATTTACCAGTTAGACTTAGTTTCTTCTAAAGGCTATAATGTAAATGAAGTTGCAAACAATGTTATAGCTAAATTATATGAGATGCACCCTGGTATCAATGGTTCTTATACTACACCAGACCCAACTGAACAGACAGCTTATCTTGAAAGCATTAATTCCAATGTAAACAAATATGTATCTATAATAACTGTAGTTGCAATGTTTGTTGGTGGTATTGGTGTAATGAATATAATGTATGTATCTGTTATGGAAAGACAAAGAGAAATTGGTATAAGACGTGCTATTGGAGCAAAACCTAGGTCTATATTATTTCAATTTTTAGTTGAAGCTGTTTTTATAACAGTATGTGGTGGAATTTTAGGAACTATAGTTGGATTTACTGCTACTAACTATGTTTCTAAATATATAGGTTTTGAAGCTATACCTAGCTTAAATAGCTTATTTTATGCAATTGTAGCTACTATATTGACTGGAGTTGTATTTGGTCTGATTCCAGCCTTTAAAGCCTCTAAACTAGACCCTATAAAGGCAATTTATAAGTAGAAATTGTATAAAGATTTTCGATTTTTAGATTAGTTTATATAAAACATACTTAAATATATAACGCACTATTATATATGATAGATTAGGAACTTAATCTTTCCAAATATAATAGTGCGTTCTTTCATAAAAAGGATTCTCTTCCTTACTATATCTAAATTACCAAAATGTTATGTTCTAATTGTTCAAACTAATACTTCCAATTTTGATTAATCAATCTCATTCTGCTAATATACAATCTTTTACTTTCAATCATTGTACACTCCGCCTTAAAAAAATAATCTTAAATTAGGCGTTATATACAATCTCCCCATTACATATTGTATAATTAACCTTTCCATATAAAGATTTACCTTTAAACGGTGAATTATCAGCTTTAGAAACAAAGCTTTCAACTGTCCATTCTTCTTCTGGATTGAATATAACAATGTCTGCTACAGCCCCTTCTTCTATAAATCCAATATTTAAATTGTACAACTTTGCAGGATTTATAGACATTTTTTCTATTAACTGCATCATACTAAGATGATTTTTATGCACCAAATTTGTTATTCCAAGAGCTAAAGAAGTTTCAAGCCCAATAATTCCACTTGGAGCTTTTATAAACTCTCTATCTTTTTCTTCTTTACTATGAGGTGCATGGTCTGTTGCTATTATTTCAATAGTACCATCATTTAATCCCTCTATAATCTTATCTCTGTCCCATTTACTTCTTAGAGGTGGATTCATTTTTGCATTTGTTCCAAACTCCAATACATCTTCCTCAGTCAATGTAAAGTGATGTGGTGAAGCTTCTGCAACTACATTTGCACCTAAGTATTTTGCAAATCTAACCATATCAACAGATACACCTGAACTTATATGTTGTATATCAACTTTAGCACCAGTCTTTAGTGCCAACATACAATCTCTGGCTACCATAACATCTTCTGCTACACTTGATGCACCTTTTAATCCTAGTTTTGAGGCTACCTTTCCTGCATTTACACCTGGATTTCCAACTAAAGAAGGGTCTTCTTCATGAAAACTAAGTGGTACATCCAACTCTTTTGCCTTAATCATTGCCTCCATAATTAGATTGCTATCCATTAAAGGTAATCCATCATCAGTAAACCCTGGTACACCAGCTTTTTTAAGAGCTTCCATATCAACTAACTCTTTACCTTCAAAACCTTTAGTTATAGCTGCTGCTTGTAAAACATTTATACATGCATTTTTTGACTTTTCTTTAACATAATTAAAAGTATCTTCATTATCTACAATAGGATTAGTATTTGCCATACATATAACAGTTGTAAATCCACCTCTAGCAGCAGATTTAGCTCCACTTTCTATATCTTCTTTATATGTAAACCCAGGGTCTCTAAAGTGTACATGTACATCCACTAAACCTGGAGCAACTACATTACCACTAGCATCTATTATTTTTTCATATTCATCACTTTCATCAAACTTGCCTATTTTATAAATTTTATTTTCTTTTATAATTAAGTCAATATTCTCATCTCTTTGACTTTTAGGGTCTATTACTCTACCATTTTTAATTAAAATCATATTATTTCTCCTTTATATTTTTAATTTATATAGACTCATATAATATTATACATTATTTTACATACTTAAATACAAAATTACGTTTGACATCAATAGCCTTTTTAGGACAAAGTTCATGGCAACAGTAACATCTTATACATTTACTTAAGTCTATAATAGCACCCTTAGTCCCTATCTCTATAGTGGATGCAGGACAAGCTTCCTTGCATTTTCCACATTTTATGCAATCTTGAAATCTTACCACAGGCTTTGGTGTTATAAGCTTTGAAATAGGTTCATTTAAAAATTTTGGTAGCTTTACGGAAAACAATCTTAAATCTTTACTTACATTTGGAATCTTGTAATTTTTTATAATTAAATCTTTTATATCTTCACCTAAAATTTCAATATCTGAAAAATCTTCTTGTATATATCCTCTCTTAATAGCACCTCTAATTGTAGCAACTCTATTTGGAAGTAAACTTATAATCTTACATGCAACAACATCTATAGCATATGGATTTTGTGATGCTAATGAAACTCCTATTTCTCGAGTAGTACCAGCTGAAGGTCCATCACCTTCCATACCTACTATACCATCCATAATTGTCAATGTTGGTTTTATATAATCACAAATATCTAAAAGTACATTTTCGCAAAACAACTCTTCTGTAGGAAATCTATAATGTATCTCTGCTTTTTTCAATCCAGCTATGCATCCATATAAGTTTTTTGTACCCCCAGTAAAAGTTGCCATTATATGAGTCTTTAATTTACAAAGATTTATTATATAATCTGAATCTACTATTGGTTTAATAATATCCATATATTTTAGAACATGTGCTTTTTCACTATGTATCTTAACATCTGAAACATCATAATTTAACTTAATGCCCAGTTCATTTGCTACTTCTTCAATTCCAGATGCCTTATAAATGCTCTTAAGAGAACTTTGATTATATGGACCACCAGGGCTATCTGCTATTGTAATATCACAATTTAACTCTAAAAGTTTTTCACATACAACTTTTACAACCATAGGATGTGTAGTTGTAGCTTCTTCAGGCTTTTTTTTCATCAATAAATTTGGTTTTATAAGTACTTTGCTTCCTTTTTTAACAAACTTATCTATACCACCAATATCCTCTAAATTTTTTTCAATAGATAACTTTACTTCTTCATAATTGTAAGTTTTACAACTCCTAACAGATACCGACTTCATATTATCTCCATCCTTCTATCACAACAGTTTATTTATATAATTTAAAAAAGGAGAAACCAAAGTTTCTCCTTTTAATCTATGTTTTAATTGTTTTAATTATTATTTTCCAAAATGTCTGTTTAATAATCCTAAGAATGCTTTACCATGTCTAGCTTCGTCTTTACACATTTCATGTACTGTATCATGTATAGCATCTAATCCTAATTCTTTAGCTCTCTTAGCTAATTTTAATTTTCCATCAGTTGCACCATACTCAGCATCAACTCTAACTCTTAAGTTTTCTTTTGTATCTGCAACTACAACTTCTCCAAGAAGTTCTGCAAATTTAGCAGCATGTTCAGCCTCTTCAAAAGCTATTCTCTTATACGCTTCAGCTACTTCTGGATAACCTTCTCTATCAGCTTGTCTACTCATTGCTAAATACATTCCTACTTCTGTACACTCACCAGTAAAGTTAGCTCTTAATCCTTCGATTATTTCTGCATCTACACCTTGAGCTACTCCTATTCTATGTTCATCAGCCCAAACCATTTCGCCTTTCATTTCTTCAAATTTATCAGCTCCAACTTTACATACTGGACATTGTGCTGGTGCAGCATCTCCTTCATGTATATATCCACATACTGTACAAACAAATTTTTTCATAATTAATTTCCTCCCAATTTTATATAATTAAATTTTTATTTTTAAGTTTAATAACTTGCTACAAGAATATATATACCCCAGACTTTATAGCTTAAACACTAAAAATAAAATTTATTTCCTAATTAATTTTATCACTTTGAAACACCAGTATCAACCAAGTTTTGATGTCAAATTTCTACATAATACATAATTTATTTGATTAATTAGGAAATAGTTGTCATATTAAATACTTTCTAATGAAGACTCCTCTGAATCTTTAAGTTTCACTTTTTTGCTCTTTAAAAAAGATAATTTAGTTTCTGCAGTTATGATTGCAACAAATATCAAGATACTACCAATAACCAATTTTGCTGTAATAAGCTCCTTTAAAATTATTATAGAAAATATTGTACCAAATACAGCCTCTGTGGATAATATTATAGCTGTTCTAGTTCCATCAACTCTTTTTTGACATATAGTCTGAAATAAAAATCCAATTGTAGTACTAAATACAGCTAGATACATAGTTCCCATGTAACCAGATAATTCAGCTTCCATCTTTAATTGACCTGCAAATGTTTGAACTACAACAGACATTAAAAACGCTACTGTAAATTGAATAGCTGTCAATGCCATTGGGTTGTTATCTTTTGCAAACTCACTTGTAAAGAATATATGAAATGCAAATCCGAATGAACATATAAGTGTTAGAAAATCTCCAAAATTAATAGAGAAATCAGCTTCTAAAGAAAGTATCCCAATTCCTATAAGAGCTACCAAACTACTTATTATTCCTATTTTATCAAGTTTTCTTCTATAAAGTATAAATCCTATGAACGGAACTATTACAACATTAGCTGCTGTTATAAACGCATTTTTAGATGGTGTAGTGTACATAAGTCCAATAGTTTGTACTGTGAATGCTAGAAATAAAAATATTCCTAAAATCCCTCCTGCTTTTAATAATTTTTTACCCATATTGGCACGAATCTGTTTAAAAAACAGTAAATTCATAATTATAGCTGCCAAGAAAAATCTTAAAGTTATGATTTGTAGAGGTGTAAGCCCACCGTCTAATGCAAATTGGGTTGCTACAAAGCCACTTCCCCATATAATTGCTATAAATATTAGTCCTATTTCTCCAAAGTATTTTTTCAATAAAGCCCCCTCCTTTTTATTTTTTTGCAAAATTATAAACCCCCTAAACAGCAAGAGAGTTTTTCTATAAGCATTACTATAAATTAATATAGTAAATTTTTTCAGTATTTTAAATCTAAATTTACATACATTTTGAGCTCAAATTTATATCCACTATTTAACAGTAATATATTAATCATTTTTTGTAAACACCTTTTTAATAAATTTTTATATTTTTTATATTTTTTTACCTATACTAAATTTTTTTATAGATATTTTTAATATATATGATACTTTAATATTATGCAAATAATGTCATATAAGTTACACTTTAGTTATCTTAGTTACAACTTTGTCGGTTTACTTTTTCTACTTTCTTCGATATAATTATAATATATTTTTGATACAATTCGACAAAAGGGGGAATGCTGTAATTATGGTAAAAAAAAGAAAAAAGAAAACTGTTACACTTACTATACTTGTTGTAATAGTTATTGGTATTTTTTCTATGGCATGGGCGGACATGTCTAGAAAAAAAGAAATGAAAGAAACTCAAGAAAGACTTAAAGCTGAAAGATTAGAAAAAGAAAGAATTGAAAAAGAAAAAAATGAACCTATTATTGGTGCAAAAAAAGAAGCTGTAAAAGAATATGGATATGACGCAAAAATAGTTTGGGACAAACTTAACAAATACGACTATTCAAACAATGGAGAAAAGATAGTCTTTCTTACATTTGATGATGGACCATCTACTACTAATACTCCACAAGTTCTAGATATCTTGAAAAGACATGGTGTTAGAGGAACTTTCTTTATTAAGGGTGATTCTCTTGAAAGAAAAGGAGCTAATGAAATTTTAAAAAGAACATTTGACGAAGGAAATGCAATAGCCCATCACTCTTATACTCATGACTATAAAAAACTATATCCTAACAGAAGCCTAAATCTCGATACATTCGTAAATGAACTTAACAAAACTGATGAAGCTATGAAAAAAGTCTTAGGAAAGAATTTTTCCTCAAATGTAGTTAGATGCCCAGGCGGGTATATGTCATGGAAAAATATGGAACCTCTAGGAAACTACTTAAAAGAGAAAAACATGGCATCAATTGATTGGAACGCTTTAAATGCTGATGCAGAAGGTAAAAAGAAAAATGCACAAGAATTATTTGAACATGCAAAGAAATCTTCTGAAGGCAAAGAAATGGTTGTTCTTTTAATGCATGATACTTATGGAAAACAAGAAACAGTAAATGCATTGGACCAAATTATAACATATTTTAAAGACAATGGTTATCAATTTAAAATTTTAATATAATAAAAAAGCAAGTTTATTGAATGTACATTTTATACTCAATAGACTTGCTTTTACTTTACTCTATTTTACTAGCTCGATTTTTACAAATTTTTTCTTTCCTATTTGAACAACTAATTCACTCTCTTTTACAATAGTGCTTAAATCCTCTACTTTTTCACCATTTACCTTTACTCCACCTTGAGAAGCTAATCTTCTAACTTCACTCTTACTCTTAACAATCTCATTAGAAACTAGTACTTCGATTAAGTCAAATCCATCTTCCTTAACTTGAATTGTTTGTATATCTTCAGGTATTTGACCTTTTTGGAATACAGATTTAAATCTTTCTTCAGCTTCTTTAGCAGATTCTTCTCCATGGTATAATGTTACTATTTCTCTTGCTAAGTTCATCTTTATATCTCTTGGATTTACTGAACCCTCTTTCAACTGAGATTCTATTTTATTAACTTCATCAGGATGAACATCTGTCACTAAATTGTAGTATTTAATTATAAGTTCATCAGGAATTTCCATAGATTTTTGGTACATTATTCCCGCTTCTTCATCTATTCCAATATAGTTACCTAAACTCTTACTCATTTTTTCTTTACCATCTAATCCTTCTATTAAAGGCATCATTATTACTATTTGAGACTCCATACCAAATTCTCTTTGTAATGATCTTCCCATTAGTAAATTGAATCTTTGGTCAGTTCCACCAAGTTCTATATCAGCTTCTAATGCTATAGAGTCATATGCTTGCATTAATGGGTAGAAGAACTCATGTACTGATATTGGCATTTGTCCTTCATATCTCTTTTTAAAATCTTCTCTTTCTAACATTCTCGCAACAGTAATAGTTGCTGCTAATTTTATTACATCTTCAAAATTTAACTTAGCTAACCACTCGCTATTAAATCTTACAATAGTTTTTTCTTTATCTAAAACTTTGAAAATTTGTTCTTCATAAGTTTTTGCATTTGCAAGAACTTGCTCTGTTGTTAAAGCTTTTCTAGCTTTAGATTTTCCAGTTGGGTCTCCAATTTTTCCTGTAAAATCTCCAATTATTATTACTATTTGATGACCTAAATCTTGTAATTGTTTCATCTTTCTAAGAACTACTGTATGCCCTAAATGTATATCTGGAGCACTTGGGTCTAGACCTAATTTTACTATCATAGGCTTTCCTTCTTTTTCTGATTTAATAAGCTTTTCCCTTAACTCTTTCTCATCTATTAAATCATCTACACCTTTCATAATTATTCGCATTTGCTCGTCTATCGATTTCATTTTTCATTCCTCCTAAAATATTTATATAATCTATAATTTTTATTTTTATAATAAAAAAAGCTTTCATCCTCTTAAAAGGACGAAAGCATTGCTTACGTGTTACCACCTTAGTTCATCAATATCTCACGATATTAATCTCTTAGAGTACAATTACATATACTCGTGTACTATAACGTGTACTAATCCGATATCTCTTAATGGTTGTTATCTTTCAGAGATAGTGCTCTGAGATGTATTCAAACTAAATCAATTTATTCCATTTCACCAAACTGGAACTCTCTGTTAAATAAAATCTAGCCCTACTTCTTCTCTTCATAGCATTTATATATTCAGATTATTTCATCAATTACAAGAAATTTTTCTTAACTTACTCATAATATATTATTATTTTTATATTTTGTCAACCTTTTTTATTATTATATACATGTTTTTTTACATTATACTACTTTTTTATATTTTTTACCAATACCCAAAATTTATTTTTCAATCAAAAGATTTATTTGTTTATTGACTATATTACTCTGACTCAATCTTATATTTATTTTCTTATTTAAAAATGCGTTTATAATTATTAAACTAATAACTGTTACATCAAATATAAAAAACAGCAATAAAATTATTATCAAAAATAAAATTCTAGCATATAATAATTTTCTAAACTTAGCTATTATAAAGTTTTGTAGTGACATACATGAGTCTCTAATGATAAAATAGACACTTATATAGGTTATTGATATAAAGATTGTTTTTAAATAAACAGAATCAACTTTAACATTCAACAGTTTTAGAACTTCAAAAATGGCTAGATAAGAAACACATATGTAAAAAGCTTTTTTTGAGCAACATAAAAATTGGTTTAAATTTCTAAAATTCTTAAATATTAAAAATTTTTTTAAAGAATTAGAATCTAAAATATGCAATTTATTCCCTAAAATTAAACTTAATAAATATATGCAAAACACCATACCAAAAGGAAACAATGCTATCATTAAATAATAAATAAAATTTGTATACCCATTAAAATAAATCCATTTGCTATATCCTTGAAATTCTTTCATAAAACTATAACCTATTAATGTTGAAGCATATATATCAATGAAAACCATTACAATAACCCCAAATACTGAACCATATACTAAATCATCCATAACCATTGTAGGCTTATTTATTAGATAGCCACACATTATACCAAGTAATACACTCTGACTTGCCCAAATAGCAGTTCCTAGATTTCCAAGTACCAGAGAAATTATTAAAAGCGAAGTAATTCCAGATAAAATGGTATACTTTAAATCACATTTCAAGCAGATTATACAAAAAAATACTGGCACTATAAAATCTAAGTAAATAGCATATCCAAATCCAGTACTCACAGCTATAATTGTTACTACTATGAATAAAGATGACAATAAAGCTGCTTCAGTTAATTTTTTAGTAGTATTCAAAACACTGCCTCCATAAATCATAAATTTTCTAACTAAAGTTTTGTTTTTAATATAGTATATCACTTTTTAAAAATATTTTTAATAAATATAAATTTTAATAAAGGTATTTATGTTAAAAATGGTATAATGTATCTTAATATTCAGTTTTTTAAGATGCTAGGAGGTAATTACTATGTTTAAAATTAAACACTTTAATGATTTGAGTTTAGATGAATTTTATGAAATAGCAAAATCAAGATATGAGGTATTTGCTTGTGAACAGAAGATATTTTCATTAAACGATTATGATGATATAGATAAAAGCTCTTATCACATATTTTTAAAAGAAAATGGATTGATTTGTGCTTACGCTAGAATAATTCCTAAAGAATACAGCTCTTATAATGATGTTTCCATTGGTAGAGTTTTAGTTCTTTCTAGTCATAGAAGAAAAGGATTAGCAAAACAAATGATGGATTGTGCTATAGATTTTATAAAAGTTAACTTACACGAAAATAATATAACCTTATCAGCACAAACTTATATAAAGAACCTTTACTTATCTTGTGGTTTTAAAGAAATCTCAGAAGTATACGACGAAGCAGGTATTGAACATATTAAAATGAGATTATAGTGTTGACAAGCTAATATTGTTAATATATAATTTAAGTATAAATTAAATATTGAATTGATATTTAGGTATTTGAAAATACCTTACATAGAGTCAGAAGGCTTTTGCTTTCTGACTTTTTTATTATCAAAATTCAATAATTATATGGATTCAAAGTGTTAATTTTTATTCTATATTCTACTTTCCCCAAAAGTAAGAATTATACCCAACTTTGTATGATAGGCATCTTGCCTATCTTTTTTTGTAAAAGTAACAAGGTAATAATATAATGCATAGTTTAAAATAAGAAGATTAGCCCAGGCTAAATTTCAAGCATGGAGGTGCTATTATGAAAAACCTTAACGATATTCAAGTGAAAAAAACTGTCAAAGTTGAAGATATATTATCTAGTGGTAATTTAAGAGAAAGAATGTTAGCGCTTGGTCTTACTAGAGGAGCTGTTATAGATGTAGTTAGAAAAGGTCCAAAAAATAATTTAACTGTCTATAAAATCAGAGGTAGCAAGATAGCTCTACGACAAGAAGAAAGTAGCTTAATATTAGTTTCTGACATTTAAAAATTTCTAGCAGGAGGATATTAATATGGGGTTGACACATAACTCAACTAAAATGAGTTCTTTAAAAGACATGTTTGATATAGACAATAAGGAAGACCAGTTTGTAATTGCATTGGCTGGCAATCCAAATACAGGTAAAAGTACTGTATTTAATCATCTTACAGGGCTTAGACAGCATACTGGAAACTGGCCAGGAAAAACTGTAGCTACAGCTCGTGGTAATTTTAAATATAAAAATACCGAATATGCATTAATAGATTTACCAGGAACATATTCTTTATTTGCCTTATCACAAGAAGAAATTGTAGCTCGTGATTTTATATGTTTTGGTAATCCAGATGCAGTAATAGTAGTATGTGATGCTACATGTCTTGAAAGAAATTTAAATTTAGTATTTCAAGTGATGGAACTTACAGATAAAGTTATTTTGTGTATTAATTTAATAGATGAAGCTAGAAAAAAAGGCATTACTATTGATAAAAAACTTTTAGAGGATTCTCTTGGTATTCCAGTTATTTTAACTGCTGCAAGAAATGGCTCTGGTATGGATGAACTATTGGATACTTTAAATGATGTATCTTTTGACAAATACAAATTAAATAATAAACCTGTTAGATACAATGAAAATATAGAGAATGTGGTAAAATCAATTCAACCAGAATTGGATAATATTATACCAGGTATAAATTCTAGATGGTTGGGACTTAGACTTATTGATGGCGATGAAAGTATATTTGAATCTATGAGTAATTATATAGACAAAGATTCTATAGATGCTATTAATGAAGTAAAGAAAAAGATTCCAGACAATATAAATAAACAGAAAATAAGAGATGAGTTTACTAAAATCAACTATGATTATGCTAAAAAACTGAGTGATGAGTGTTGTTCTAATGTTGCTAAAAAATCAACTGATAGAGAAGAAAAAGTAGATAAAATATTAACATCTAAAATATTTGGGCTTCCAATAATGCTCTTATTATTAGGTACTATATTGTGGATTACTATAGAAGGAGCTAACTATCCATCCACTTTATTATCTAATTTATTACTCGGATTTGAGCCAAGTATTTCGGGTATATTAAATAGTATTAATTGTCCATCATGGTTAAATGATATGTTGGTTTTAGGATTATACAGAACATTAGCATGGGTAATCTCTGTAATGCTACCTCCTATGGCAATATTTTTTCCATTATTTACCTTACTTGAGGATTTTGGATATTTGCCAAGAGTTGCATTTAACTTAGACCACCTATTTAAAAAAGCTTGTGCACATGGAAAACAGTGTTTGACTATGTGTATGGGATTTGGATGTAATGCAGCTGGAGTTATTGGTTGTAGGATAATTGACTCTCCAAGGGAAAGACTTATAGCTATACTTACAAACAACTTTGTTCCTTGTAATGGTCGTTTTCCTACTTTGATAGCTATATCTACAATATTTTTTAGCTCAGTTATAACCAACTCTTTCGTATCAAGTGTAGCAACTGCACTTTGCATAACTTTACTGATAATTCTAGGTGTTATAATAACATTGTTGGTTTCTTATACTCTTTCTAAAACGCTATTAAAAGGAGTTCCGTCTACATTTACATTAGAACTTCCTCCTTATAGAGTTCCTCAAATAGGAAGAACTTTATATACCTCTATAATAGATAGAACAATATTTGTTTTAGGAAGGGCTGTAATGGTAGCCATACCTGCTGGTGTCATAACTTGGATATTTGCAAATATATATATAGGAGATTTAAGTATATTATCACATGTTGCAAACTTTTTAGACCCTTTAGCTAAATTAATTGGTCTTGATGGTTTTATATTACTTGCTTTTATTCTTGGATTCCCAGCAAATGAGATAGTTGTACCTATACTTTTAATGGCTTACCTAGCAACTGGTTCTATGATAGAATTAGATAGCTTTAGTGCTTTAGGTCAAGTTCTTAGAGAACATGGATGGACTTATTTGACAGCTTTAAATGTTATGCTGTTCAGTTTACTGCATTGGCCTTGTGCAACAACACTTTTAACAATAAAAAAAGAAACTGGTAGTTTAAAATGGACTGCCTTAGGATTCTTAATGCCTACTATACTTGCTTTTGTTGTTTGTTTTTTAACAACTACAGTTTACAATTTATTTATATAATTAGTATTAACTGACATTAGACATATATTAGAGAAACTATTTAAAAATTTATATACTTTATTATAAAGCATAGAGATATATTCAATGATAAGTAAAATTACTTAACATTTGAATATATCTCTATTTTAATTCTTATCTGGATACTTGGATTGAAATTTCAGTCATATAATTATCTTCATTACTTTCACAAAAAAAGTCAAGTATACTCTCCTCATACGAATTTCCAATAATTTTATATTCATTTTCATATATATATTTTTTCAATTTTTCGTAAGATTTATATGAATCCTCATATTTTCCAATATGTTTTATGCAAGCATACATTCCTTCTGGCTTTACATATAGCTTTTTATCCTTTATTTTTTTATCTATCTTCAAATAAAAACTTGATATACTTAAATAGTCCCCATTTTTTATATTTTCATTACTTACTATTACTCCCAACTCATATCCTTGATACAAATTTTTCGATTTACAATAATTGGTGAAATCTATTAATTCCATCATAAAATCACTATTACTCATATTACTCAAATCGCTTGATAGAACTAAATATTCTTCAAACTTTTTGGATATATAAATTTCTTCACTATTCATTTTAGAAATTCCTTCAACTGTTATATTTATTCTATTTTGCATCTTAGAACTTATCTTTCTTAGTTTTTTTATTTTTTCTCTTATCTTTTTTTCTTCTTCTTTAAGCATTTTCACACAAAGCTGGGGAGTTCTATTTTGTATATACTCTTTTATTTCCTCTAAACTCATTCCTATTTCTCTCAATGATTGTAATATATCAAGTGTATCATATTGATAAACTGAGTAATATCTATAATTATTTTTATCTTTATATTCAGGAGAAAAAATACCTATTTTGTCATAGAAAATTAATGTCTGCTTAGATATACCACACAATTTAGCAAATTCACCTGTTGTAAAATACTGTTTTTCCAAGGGTTATACACTCCTTTTCTTTTTGTTGTCTATATAGTTACTATATTCTTTATTATTTACTAAATCAAGTAGTTATTATTTTAGAAAATCAATATGGTTTTGATTTTAAAGCTTAAATGTCAGTTAGATGTCAGTTATAAATATTTTATCCATTCCCATCATAAAAAAGATATCCCCTCTTAACTTTTGGATGGAATATTATATTTATACTTGTTAGAGTGAAAATTGTAATAGGTGCTACAATAAGATATTTAATTAAACATAAAGTTAATTATTGTAATAAAAAATCTTTAGATAAATTAGAGTTAAAGTATGGAAATATAGATAGAGAAAAAGCTGTTAAACTAGAAATATTTTATCAGTATTTAATAGAACTTGAATATATAGAAATGAGTTTATTAATAAGAAGATTAGATACTGCAATAACATCATTAGCATTAGTATCTATTATAACAATAGCATCATATTATTTAATCAGAAAAAATGTGTAATTATGTAAGCTATTTATAATAAAACACTGATAAAATTAATAATAAAAAGGTAATAGGATTTCTATACTACCTTTTTGTTTTTATAATATAGTGTAATTTTATTATATTTTTGTATGCTAATGTAACTAGATAATCATAAGATAACACATTAAAAGAAAATTATGAAAACTTACATTCTGTATAGTTAATATAAAACATAAGTAATATAAATTTATGTAAAGCAACAAAAGATAGATTTACATTCCATATAGTTAATATAAAACGAAGTTTACATTTTTATTTTAGAATATAAGTCGTTGTAATTTACATTCCATATAGTTAATATAAAACCTTAGAGAAAGCGAAAACGTACCATTAAAATCAAATATTTACATTCCATATAGTTAATATAAAACTTGTAGTTAATATTATAATTCCAACTCCTATAAGTATAATTTACATTCCATATAGTTAATATAAAACTATTGCTTAAACTTTTAAGACAAGGTGGAGCTTAAAAATTTACATTCCATATAGTTAATATAAAACTATCCAACCAATTCTATATTTATCATTCCAAGAACGATTTACATTCCATATAGTTAATATAAAACTTTCCTCTAAAGTCCAAACACCCTCTAGCTTTCCCGTATTTACATTCCATATAGTTAATATAAAACACCAAAATAAACTTAGTATTTTCAACACTTACACGTATACAACTCTCCTAAATTTGCAGTGAACGAGCAATAGTGCAATTGATAACGCTTATCATGCACTCTCAACGCCTTATATTTCAACTGTTACGCCAAATTTTTTCACAAATATCGCTCACTGCAAAATTCCTATAATTTTATTATATCATAAATATATTACTTTTGAATATTGATACCAATTTATACCATAATAAAAGCAAAAAAACGTAATCTATCTACATTAGATTTAAATTCTATAACTTAAAGTTTTTTACATAATATTTATGCTTGTTTAATCAATCTAATATATCATTCTTGTATATTGCTTTTAATAGTCTTTTTTCTTAAATAAATATCTATCTGAACAAGCATAGTTTAATTAAAAACTTTTGTATTCCCTTAAAACTGTATCTACCTCTTATTATTTTATTTATGATATATTATTTTTAATCTAAAAATAGATATCTATTTTTATTATGGTTATCCCTTTTTAAAATACTTTAATCATATACTATTCCCAATTTAACATCCATTGAAATGCTATTTTCTTATATTGCAATTTATAATTGATATATCTTCAATATAATAATTTAATGTATTTTTGATTTTAAAGCTTTTCAGTGATATTATTGATAAATTAGAATTAATTATCTAGCTTTAAAAGGTCAAAGATTTCTGTTGCTGTCTGCGGTTTTCCAAATAAATATCCTTGTATGTAATCTGGCTTTATTTGTTTAACTAAATCATACTCTTCTTGTGTTTCTACACCTTCTAAACATACTTTTATTCCTACATCATGACAAATTGCAACAATAAAATGTATAAATGTAGCATCAAACTTACTCTTTAATATATCTTTAACAAATACTCTATCAATTTTCACTATATCTATTGGAGAAAATTTTAAAACTTCTAGAGACGAGTATCCAGTACCAAAATCATCCATAGCAATATAAATTCCTAAATCTTGTAAAGCCTTAAATTTAAACTGTAAAATACTCATATTTTGTACTGTATGACTTTCTGTCAATTCTAAAACAAGATTTTGATAAGGAAAATTTTCATCATCTATAATTTTTACTATATCTTCAATAAATGTGTCTTCTAATATTTGAACAGCTGAAACGTTTACACTCACTTTAAAAAAAGGATAGTAATCAATCCATTTCCTAAAAGTACGTAATGCCATTCGAAGCACCCAAGCCCCTACAATATTTATCATATCATTTTCTTCTAATATTGGAATAAATTCCAAAGGAGAAATTGCTTTGCATTTGTCATTAGTCCACCTTAAAAGAACTTCTACACCTATTATTTTATGACTTTCTGTATCTACTTGTGGCTGGAATCGAAGACTAAACCCCCTAAAATCATCATTAATTGATGCCTTTAAATCCCGCATCATTTCTAATGAATACATTTTATTTTTTAATATTTCTTGGGAGAAAAAAACAAGCCTGTTTTTACCATGCTCTTTCGCATATTGTAAAGAGTAACTAGCACACTTATAAAGTTCTTTTACTGTATCTCCATGTTTTGGATATATTACACAACCAGCAGAAATTGTTATATTTAATCCATATTTTCTCCATAGTTGAAGGTGTATAATCATATTCTGTATTTGATTATATAGAGTTAGAATTTCATTTTCTTCAACATTATCAACAAGAATGCCCATTTCGTCCCCATCAAGTTTATAAAGTTCAGCATTATCTGGTAAAATAGATTGTACAGACTGTGCTAGTGTTTTTATTATATTATCTCCAAAATCCCTATCATACATCTCATTAACATTTTTAAAATCGTCAATATCTAATAATACTATGCATAATTTTTCAATCATAGGATTTGAAATTTTATCTTCAAATACACTCATAAATTCATGATAATTCAGTAACTGTGTCAATGAATCAATCTTATTTTGTTTACCTAATTGCGTCATTATTCCTGCAAAAATACTTGGCTCTCCAAATTCATCACGCATTAGTTGACCTCTACATCTTAACCATATATATTCTCCACTACGATTTTTAGCCCTAAATTCCACTGTATGATAATCCATCTGGTTTTTACCTATTTCAGTGTTTGACTTATAAAAACGATTCCAGTCTTCTGGATGTACAATTTTTTTCCAGTAAACAAGCGGATTTTTAACAATTTCTCCTGGTAAGTCAAATAATTCAACTTGTGATGGTGAATATCGAAATACGCCTGTTTTCATATTGCAAATGTATATATATTCATCTGTACCTCTAATCAAAGCATCGTAAAGCAATGTAGAATTATAATCAAAATTGTCTCTTGAAAAATTAAAAACTCCTTTTTCTTCTTTATTATTTGATATTTCATGAAATTCATTAATCTTAATTGGTTTATTTAAGCTTGTTGAGTTTGCAATATCTATTGATTGATGCATATGAACAACTGTGCCATCTTGCCATGTAATTAAACTATCATAATTTTCAAAAACACGATTTAACTTATTACATTTTTCATACCACTTTATTAATACTCCTTTTTTATCATTCTTTAATAATTCTAAAACTTTACAAAAACTACAAGTAGAATTTTTTTCAGGATATAATACTTGCCAACAAACTTTTCCTTCTGGATCTAAAATATTATATTCTTCTTTCATTTTTTTGTTCATAAAAATAATTTCATTAGTATGAATATTTGTAACATATATATTAATCTGTAGTTGATTTAATATAACTTCAAAATTATGTTTGTTCATATACTTATCTCCTCCATAGTTACTGCTCTTTATAACAACATTGTTAAAATTATTCTTTTTAGAAGATTTACTTATAACTTATACATATACACTAAATACCTTAATTTAATTAGAAAGTTTATTACTTCATATTTTAAATTATAATTGATAAAAAAAAATACAGCAATATAGTATTACCAATTTAAAAAAAATTAATATTACATAATACATCTCTCTCTTATATTAAATTTTAACTTGGTACTAATCTTGACAAATTGTCCACAAAAATAAATTATATATTTTATTATTGTTTTAAATTTTTATAAAAAATCAGTATTATTGATACTATTGAAGTTAAAAAGCATTAATTTCTAAAAACATCATAATTTTTCTAATAGACTTAATCACTTTTAATATATATAGTAAAACAAAAAACTTATATTTTATAAATATCATAATTTTTTTACTGATATTTTATTATATAAATTTTATAGAATTAATTGTCAATTTTTTATGAAAATGGTAAGATATTTATGGATGGTATCTTGTTATAAGAACTATACTTTAAATGTTTTTAATTATTTTGTCTTATGTAACTCATATCCTCAGGAATGAGATTAGAAATTAAGATGTTGTATCACAAAGTGGAGGTGATACTATTAAAATAGGCTTTATTGGTTCTGGAAAAGTTGGAACATCTTTGGCAAATTATTTTTTATCAAAAGGTTATTGTGTTTCAGGCTTTTATGGAAGGAATCAATTATCTTTATTAGAATCAACAAATTTAACAAAAACAAAGATTTACAGCAATTTGAAAGATATAATTTATGAAAACGATATATTATTTATTACAACATCAGATGATTCTATTGAAATTATAGACAAAAAACTTTCCAAATTTAATTTAAAACATAAATACATTTGCCACACAAGTGGCTCTTTAAAATCTAGTATATTGTTCTGTTCAAAAAAAGCAGGTGCATTAATTTATTCTATCCATCCTATATTTGCATTTTCCAATAAAAATACCAACATAAAAAAAATGAAAGACATTTGTTTTTCCATAGAAAGTGATAATGAACAAGATGATTTAGTTATTCAAAATTTCATAGATGATTTGGGAAACCAATTTTTTATAAGAGATAAGGATACTTCAGCCACTTATCATTTAGCTAATGTTTTAGTTTCAAATTTAGTATTATCTTTACTAGATATAGGAGTAAGTTACTTTATTAAATTAGGTTTATCTGAAGAGGAATCTTTAAAAGCTATCAGTCCTTTAGTAAAAAAAAATATAGAAAATATACTTGATAATGGCTTTACTAAAGCTCTTACTGGTCCTGTTTCTCGTGGAGATATAACACCAATAAGAAAACATCTATCTGTATTGGATAAAAAAGATGAGGATATTTACAAAATACTATCCTTAAACATACTAAAAATAATTGCCTTAGGAAATGACAATTCATTAAAAGGTATAAAAAATATTACTATAGAAAATGCAATCGAAAATTTAATAAGTAAATCTGAAAAATACAAAGAAATTTACAAACTTTTAGGAGGAAAAAACGATGAAAAATACCATACAGACTTTTAAGAATGCTAAATATGAAGGAAAAAAACTATCTATGCTTACTGCTTATGACTACTCAATTGCAAAAATAATGGATGAGTGTGATATAAATGGTATTTTAATAGGAGATTCATTAGGAATGGTTATAAAAGGTGAAGAAAACACTCTATCTGTTACCATAGACGAAATTATATATCATACAAAAGCTGTAAAAAATGGTGTTAAAAATGCCTTAATCGTAAGTGATATGCCTTTTCTATCTTACCATGTTTCTATAGAAGATGCAGTTAAAAACGCCGGTAGACTTATAAAAGAAGGAGGAGCTCATGCTGTAAAGTTAGAAGGTGGCTCAAACGTTATAAAGCAAATAGAAAGCATTGTAAATGCTCAAATACCTGTAATGGGGCATTTAGGATTAACTCCTCAATCAGTAAATTCATTTGGTGGGTTTAAGGTTCAAGGAAATACCAGTGAAACAGCAAGACAACTTATTGAAGATGCTAAATTAATAGAAAAAGCAGGTGCATTCTCTATTGTCCTTGAAGGAGTGCCTACGAAAATAGCTGAGATGGTAACTAATTCTATTTCAATTCCTACAATAGGTATAGGGGCAGGAATTAACTGTGATGGACAAATTTTAGTTTATCAAGATATGTTGGGAATGTTTGGAGATTTTGTTCCTAAGTTTGTAAAGCAGTATGCAAATATAGGAGATATAATGAAAGATTCAATTAAAAATTACATCCTAGAAGTTAATACAGGTGCATTTCCACAAGAAAAACACAGCTTTTCAATAAATGAATCTGAGTTAGAAAAATTATACTAATATTAAGGATGGTACAAAATGCTTGTAAAAGAAATTAAATTACTAAGAAATATAATCAAAGATTGGAGAAAACATGGCTATTCTATAGGGCTTGTTACAACAATGGGATTTTTACATGAAGGACACCAAAGTCTTATAAAAAAAGCTATAAAAGAAAATGATAAAGTAGTAGTGAGTGTATTTGTAAATCCAACTCAATTTGGACCAAATGAAGATTTTAATAGCTATCCAAGAGATATAGATAAAGATTTTAAATATTGTATGGATAGTGGAGCAACAGTAGTCTTTAACCCATCACCAGAAGAAATGTATTTAAAAGGTAATTGTACTACCATTAATGTTTCTGGACTTACAGATTTTCTTTGTGGAGCTAAAAGACCTGTTCATTTTGGAGGTGTCTGCCTAGTTGTTTCAAAGTTTCTAAATATAGTAACACCTGATAAAGCTTATTTTGGAGAGAAGGATGCCCAACAATTAGCTGTAATTAAAAGAATGGTCAAGGATTTAAACATAGATACAGAAATAATAGGCTGTCCTATAATTCGTGAAAATGATGGATTAGCAAAAAGTTCGAGAAATACATATCTCTCTGAGGAAGAACGAAAATCTGCTCTAATATTAAATAAGAGCTTAAGTTTAGCAAAAGAAGAATTAGTAAAAGGCAATCTAAATCCAGAGAATATAAAAGAATTAATAACAGCTAAAATAAATTCTGAACACTTAGCAAAAATAGACTATGTTGAAATTGTAGATAGTGAGACATTACAACCTGTTAAGCAAATAGAACATTCTATACTTGTGGCAATTGCTGTGTTTATAGGAAAAACCAGACTAATTGATAATTTTACATTTGAGTTAAATATATAATCTATAATTTTATATAATATATCTAAAAAATAATAGAATACCTAAAAAGTAATAAATTACCTAAAAAATAATAAATTGCTTAGAAAATAATAGATTACAATAACTAAAATTTTAAAATTAAATTCCTTAAAAGTATGATTAATTATAATTATATAAGTATATTCTTATTACACTTATATTAATTTATATTAAATATCTACTAACTCAAATATTCATAATTAAACTTTAAACTGGATAAATTTTCTTTTAAGAATGAAAGTTTATCCAGTTTTGCGATTATAATAACCAGTTTTACATATCCACTTGTAAAATATATCTAAGCAATATATCATACTATATAGATTTATGAGTGAAATAATATCTGCTATTTACTGAATATTTTTATTTTTCGTTTTTTAGGGGGATTAGTTGTCTTTAAAGATAAGATTGATGAATGTGTTCATATAATGACTGCATATATTGCTAGTTTAAAAGAATACTATTCATTCATAGAAACTCAAATTGGTGATTTTATTAAAAAATATGGAGAAGATGTTGTAGAGTTATGTCTCCATAGAGTGATGATTCTACTATGCGAATGTGGTTTGGCATAAAATTAAATGTATTAAAATGGGTAAGAAGAATCCTATATAATATTCTTCTTACCCATTTTAATATATCAATTTCATAGCTTATCGTTTAAAATATTTTACATCCATTACTAGACAACTTTACATTCTCTTTTTAATTCTAGTATATTTAAATCATTTTAGTTGCTCCTTATTTATTCTTATTACTTGTTTTATTTTATAAATAAAATAATTCTTCTTAATAATGTTTTTTATTGATATTCCTATCACACATCCAATTATTTATCATTGTCTTGAAATTGTTTGCATACTTAATTTAATCCAATTGAAACACCCCAGCATAGAATCCCCTGTAAAATAGAAGTTGGATTAAATCCTAACATCTATACAGAAAATACTACTCCAAGCACAAGCAATATAATGGAATATATTTATCACTTAATTTTTTATACTTTTTAAATCCCATACCTAAAACATTAAGTGCAGCTATTAGAATTAATAATTGTTGTGGTATAAAATTATGCTTGCTTCATATTTATTCATTTTTTGCTATAAAAGTTCTTGTTTTACAAAAAACATTTGTTTTGTATCAAAATAATACTTATAAATTACATAATTCTCATAAAAATTTCTAGTATTACTTGTACTCTTAATAAATAATAGCCAACAAGTACCTTAAATCATTATATCTATATCTAATAAGAAACACAGTAAGATAATTTTTTCGCCCATAACTTAATAAAAACTGTTGATATTAGTAGCAATTGAATTTAGTTAATTTATTTATAATATACATAAATTTAAATATTACGAATAAAGTATTATAAATAGGATACTTTCTAAAGGGAGGAAATTATGATAGATAATCAAAAATATGTTATTTTATCACTAGAATTACATTTATTTTTTTCAAGAATTATGAAAGAGCATGCTCTTTTTTTAGAAGCAGGATTCACAAATAAAAATTATAATCTTGCTATGGAAGCTGACCACTATAAAAAGCAATTTGAAGATTTATTATCATACACTGTTAGTGCTAGTAATGGTATAATTAGACCTGATATATTATATTCAGAAGAGCTTGTAACTACTCTCACATCAGTTGCAGAACAAAAAACAGAAGAGTTTACAGGGATAGAAATAAACAAAAACATCACTACAAGAGAATTAAATCTACAAAGTGGTGTAAACCCACAAGTTGGTCAAGACTTAGTGAACTATGTAGCTCAACTTAACTCTGATGCAATAAGATTACTTGATGGGCTTATTAATTTTAAAGAAAGAGTCTTAGATGGTGTACTATCATGTACTATATTTACATCAAACTACCCTCTACTTCTTGAACATATAATACATGAAGCAAATTTATATCGTTCTTATGTAGTTGACCTTGAAAATAAAATAGATATTGAGTCAAAAAACGCTAAAGAAATAGAATTATTCTGGGACCATATTATGATGGAACATGCTCTGTTTATGAGAGGATTACTAGACCCCTCAGAAGGTGAACTAATAAATACTTCAAATGATTTTGCTATAAAATTTAATGAATTAATTGAAAAAACAAACGAAATGACTGATTCTAATATCAAGAACATTACAGAAGAAACTCTAAATGAAACTGTTGAGTTTAAAGATTTTAAAGAAGCAGGAGCATCAGGAATAGAACAGTGTAAGATAAAATCTATAATATTACCACTTTTAGCAGACCATGTTTTAAGAGAGGCAAATCATTATATTAGAATATTGGAGAGTTATAAAAACATGTAATTAAAAATTACTTTTAAAATAATCTTTGCATATTTAGATAAAATAAAGGTACAGTTAACTGTACCTTTATTTTTTATAAACTTATAAAATTTAAACAAGTTATTCATAAAATAAAATAATAATCATCTATAACCCACAACTTTATTTTATATTAAATAAAAAGTATTAGTGATTATGTTTTATAGGTATTTCTTTATTCAGTTATTTATTAAAAACTAATAGTAAATCTTATACTAATCGCATATTTATGTTATAACTATATTGTAACTATTTTCGTAATCTTAGGAAAAGGTTACTTATAAAATTAACCTTATACAATAATATATCGTATAATCTTAATTAGCATAATAGTTACAATATTAAAATTTAAATATGGGAGTGATTTTAGTATGATAAGACAAACACCATTAGAGAAACGATATGACAAGCTAGGTCCTCATATTGTAACAGCACTCAAAAAACGTTATTTTGATGCTTATTACTGTAAAACTAGAAATGAAGCTTTGCAACAAATTTTAGATTTAATTCCTCAAAATCATGTAGTATCATGGGGAGGATCTGAAACACTTAAAGAAATGGGCGTACAAACTGCTGTTAGAGAGAAAGGATTTAAAGTTATTGATAGAGATTTAGCAAAAACTCCAGAAGAAAGAACTGAAATTATGCGTCAAGCACTTCTATGCGATACTTTTTTGATGAGTAGCAATGCAATTAGTGAAGATGGACAACTCTTTAATATTGATGGAAATGGCAATCGTGTAGCTGCAATGATATTTGGTCCAAAAAATGTTATAGTTGTAGCTGGTATGAATAAAATTGTAAAAAACATTGATGATGCAATACAAAGAACTAGAACAATTGCATCTCCAGCAGTTGTTCAGCGTTTTCAAGATGTCAATACACCATGCTATATTAATGGAAGTTGTATAGATTGCACAAGTCCTGAAAGCATTTGTGCATACATGGTTACTACAAGAATCAGTCGTCCAGCAAAAAAAATAAAGGTAATATTGGTAGGAGAAAATCTTGGTCTATAAAATATACATACATGTAAATAGCTCTATAAATAATAAAATCATATGAAATAACTTATTTCTAAAAGTGGTAGAATAAAAGCTTCTACAAGACTTTCATTCTACCACTTTTATATTCTTTTAATTTGTGTTTCTATATTATTAATTGCTCCGATTTTCATATATATTACTAACTATTTTTATTTTCATAATTTTTTTGTTCTTCATCAAGCTGTTTATAATAATCTTTATTATAGTCAGCTAGATAATCTATACCACCTCCTGTAATCACATTTAATAATTTCATTGCAGATTCTTGATTAACTTTACAAACATAATTATCACCAGATTTAACAAGCTCTAATGTAATATTAAATTCTTTTTTCTTTGCAGAATCAATATCTTTCATAGTTGGATTTGGCATCATTTCTCCTAGTTTAGGAGGATTCTTTTTTAAAATAGAAACCATATCAGTATTGTTAATTTTTAAATCTACAGTCACTTTATCCTTATTATTCTTTATATCTGAAATTTCCCAAGTCATATTTTTAGAATACATTTTAAATCCTTCTTTATCTTCGTATATAAGATTACCTAACCCTGATTTTGGGAAATACTTATCAACAGTATCTGCATCTTGTGTTTTTATTGAATTAAACATACTATCCACTTCATTTTTTATCTTATTATCATTAGTACAACCAGCTAACACCAGTACTGATATTGCAAACATTATAATACATATAATAAATTTCTTCATTAAATTATATCCCCCTATACTTTTTTGCACAAATATTATTCTCTTTTTTATCTTTTGAAAAAGTTGTAGTAATTGCATTTTGTGGACAAACTTTTATACATTCACCACACCTAATACAGTCTGGACTATTTACATCTTTATATATTGGTATATCAAGCTTACATTTTGTTTGACATGCTGTACAATTTGTACATTTATCTTTATCAATTTTAAATCTATATATTGAAATAGGATTAAAAAAACCATAGATTGCTCCTAAAGGGCATATATACTTGCAAAATGGCCTATAAGTAATGATTGACATCAATAATATCAATAGCAAAATACTTAACTTCCAGCTAAATAAAAATCCTATTGATTCTCTTAAATTCTCATTTCCTAAAATAAGTGGTATTCCTCCCAAAAGTGTTCCTGAAGGGCAAATCCATTTACAAAACCAAGGATTTCCACCCCCTGCTACATTTACAATAGCAACTGGCAAAATAATTACAAACATTATTAAGACTATATACTTTAGATATTTTAGATATTTATCACCATAAACTTTTTTTATCTTTACTGGAAAGGGTACTTTATGTAGTAAATCTTGTACAAGTCCAAAGGGACAAAGCCAACCACAAACAAATCTGCCAAAAAAAGCACCAAATGCCATTAAAAAACCAACAACATAAAATGAGAATTTATACTCTCTGCTTGATAAAACTGCTTGTAATGAACCTATTGGACATGCTCCAAGTGCACCTGGACATGAATAACAATTCAATCCAGGTACACATAATTTTTTACTTTCTCCTCCATATATAGTTCCTTCTAAAAATCCATTTACATATCCATTTGTTAATGCTGTAAATGCAACTTGAGTAATAAGTCTTATATTATTATTTACTTTAGATAATAACTTCATTCCTCTTCTCCTAACCAATACCAATACACTCAAGACAAATCATAATTGCTTTAGTTAATACTGTATTTGTTTCTCCACGATATGTACCTAATGCAATAAATATAATACTAATTGCAATAATAGAAATGCCTTTTTTATTATCTTTAATAAAATTACTCATTGGCTTTTACCATTTTTAGTCTTTCATCTATAATTTTTTTCCAATCTTCCTTACTATTTGCACCTACAACCTTCTCACCCACAAAGTTTCCTTTCTTGTCTACAAAATAAGTTGTTGGAAACTCCATAACTCTTTTAAAATCAGTTTTTTTAAGTTCTTCAGATACAGTCAATTGTTGGTAAGTTGCATCTGACTTTTTCATAATGTCTTTAACTAAATTTTTCTCTTCATTTGAAAGACCAGTTCTCATATCAGTTTTATCAACTTCTACAACTAATCCCTTTATAGCTACATTGGAATTATTACTCTCATATTCTTTTGATAATGCTTCAAGCTCTGGCATTTCACCCACACATGGTCCACACCAAGTAGTCCAGACATTAATAAGAGTAAGTTCTTTATTTGAAAATATCTCTTTTGTTACCTTATTTCCATCAACATCCTCCGTATCTAAATTACTAAACCATTCACTATTATTCTTGTTTTTTTCTACTGGCTTAGATTCTTTTTTGCTACATCCAGAAATCATACCTAAAACAAAAATACATCCTAAAACTACTATGAAAAACCTTTTCATATCTCACACTCCTAGAATTTATATAGTATATAAAATCGCTGCTTGAAATAAAAATAACTTATCTTCTATATTAAAGTAATTATATTTAATAAATAAGAGCTAATTTAAAAAAAGATATACAGTTAAAATCTATTTCTTTTCAGACAAAATCTTATATATATATAATAGCTTGTAAATCTTAAGATTATATACATATATTTCTAAAGATTTTCTTAAGAAACAGTTAGATTTTACTAATATAAGTTTATTAATTAGCATTATACTAATTTATCTTAATATGATTTTTTGTTGATTTTAAGCTGTTTATCGTATAAATAAAATTTTTCTTGACTATATAGTTACTATATAGCTTATTATATATAGAGAGTAATAAAAGGAGGTAAAATTTATGGAAAATTTATTTACAAGAAAATTCACTACTTTTGAATTTCTAAAATTTGTTTCTCCTGCAATTATATCCATGATATTTATATCTTTGTACACAATAATAGATGGCATCTTTGTATCGACATTAGTTGGTTCTGATGCTCTTGCTAGTATAAATATTGTACTACCTATAATTAACCTTGTTTGTGGATTTGGAATAATGATGGCAACTGGTGGAGGTGCTATCGTTTCTATACGTATGGGTGAAAATAGACAGGATGAAGCCAACTCTACATTTTCTTTTATAGTTTTGTTTTCATTGATTGTTGGGATTTTATTCACAGTAATCTCATATTTCTTTATCAAAGAAATATCTATTTTGCTTGGTGCAACAGATAAGTTATTACCATATTGTATAACTTATGGTAAAGTTATGATTTTATGTACACCATTTTATATTTTAAAATTTATATTTGAGTACTTTGCAAGAACTGATGGAAATTCTAAATTTAGTTTATTTCTATCAGTCATTGGTGGTGTAACAAATATAATATTGGATTATGTATTTATTAAATATTTTGGAATGGGTCTTTTAGGAGCTGCAGTTGCAACTGCTATAGGTATTATTTTAACTTGTGTTTTAGGTATTATTTACTTCTTATCTAATAAATCTACACTAAAATTAAGAAAACCAAAAACCGATTTTAGACTTATAAGAGATACTATGATAAACGGTTCTTCTGAAATGGTTACAGAATTATCTACAGGAATTACAACATTCTTATTTAATGTAGTAGCTTTAAAATTAGCAGGAGAAAATGGACTTGCTGCTCTTACTATAGTATTGTATGCTCATTTTTTAATGACATCAGTCTATCTAGGATTCGCTGCTGGAGTGTCTCCATTAATAAGCTATAATTTTGGTGCTGAAAACAGTGATAAATTAAAAGAAACATTTAAACATTCTCTAAAATTTATATTTGTTTCTTCTCTTTTAGTGTTTATTATTGCTTTAGTATTTGCACCATTTATTGTTAGGGTCTTTGTAAGTCCAGATAACACAGTATTTAAACTAGCCTTACAAGGATTAAAAATATTTGCATTTGCTTTTTTGTTTGTTGGTATAAATATATTTGCATCAGGATTTTTTACAGCATTTCACAATGGAAAAATTTCAGCTATTATATCTTTTAGTCGTGCCTTTGTTTTTATAATCATAGGAATCATAATTCTTCCTCCTATGTTAAACATGACTGGATTATGGCTTACAGTTCCATTTGCTGAGGTTATAACCATATTTATATCTATTCTATTTATAAAAAAATATAAATGTAGATATAAGTATTAAAAATTAATACTTAAAATCAACATTTATTAAAACTAATAAACCTGCTTTAAAATACAAATTTACAAATTTGATTTTTAAGCAGGTTTTATTTTAGTTATAATAAGTCATTTGCATACTCTTTAATTGGTGCTTTTCTAAGTAATAAAATTATAAATATTATGCAAATAACTATAATTCCTACCTTTGTTCCAAATAAAATAAAAGGATTCTGAAATGAATAAATAATTTTTTCTAAATACAGTAGCATTTTATGCATATTTTTAGTTGCAAAATTAACTATATAAATTACCATTAATATCGGTAATCCTATCAATATAGTAATACTAGTAACTTTTCTAACTCTATATGTAAAAGCTCCAAGTAACACTCCTATAAAACCTATACATATTTCATTTATACATATTTGTACAAAATAATTTAAATAAGTTAGTGGCATACTTGATGTTGAAGGATCTATCAGTGCTGATATAGATGTCCAAATCATATCTCTCTTTAGTAAAACTGATAGTTCTATACTGTAACCTGTTATAATTTCTATAAATAACTTCGATAAAAAAATCAAAACTATACCTAAAATAGAAATCACAAAGCTTAAAATAATTAAATCTATGACAATAGCTTTTATACAACTTTTTCTATCTGCTCTTATACTTAAAGCTCCTGAAAAGTCTTTATTTGCTATATTTACTCCATACACAAATAGCAGTATAGTTATATATGTTAAAATAGGATTCACAATCGTGGATAAATTAGTTTTAGATGCTTCTCCAAAAATCTTGAGAATAAACACTGGCAAAATATTCATAACAATTCCCACAATCATAAATATAATTATATACAATTTAGTATTTTTATTAAAAAATTTTATATATGGCTTTAATTCATTCAATTACAATTCCTCCTTCTTAGTCATGTTAACAAACATATCTTGTAGCCCTATGTATCCTACATCAATATTTGAATTTTTAAGTATTTTTTCATCACTTTCACTAAAATCACCATAGTAAAAATAAGCAACTGCATTTCCAAATGCCTTTTTAGGTTTTATATTTTTTATACATTCTAATTTTTCTAACTCTTCTTTATTTCCAGTAATATAATGAGCTTTTTGTTTTATGACATCAATTTCTTCATCTATAATAATTTTTCCCTCATTTAATATTATTACATGCTCCAGTAAATCATCTATTTCATCAATCAAATGAGTTGATATTATTATTGTCCTTGGATTTTTTATATAACTATCTAAAATTATGTTATAAAACTCTTGTCTATTTACTGCATCCAAACCAATTGTTGGCTCATCAAATATGGTGATAGCTGAATTAGAACAAATACCTATTATATTTGAAAGTATAGTTTTCATACCTCTTGACAGTTGTTTATACTTTTTTTTAGTATTTAAATCAAAATATTTGCATAATTCTTTTTCTAAGCCTTTATCATAACTTTTATAAAAACTAGAAGAAAATTCAAATATCTGACCTACTTTAAAATCTGGACTATAAAATTCTTTTTCCCTGACAATACAAACTTCTTCCAAAACTTTTATATCTTCTTTTGGGTTCTTTCCTAATATTTCTATCTCACCTTCATTTTGAATTAACTGATTTACCATTATATTTAATAATGTTGTTTTTCCAGCTCCATTCTTACCTAATAAACCATATATCTTATTTTTTTCAAAGCTTAGAGACATATTATTAAAAATATTTTGCTTCTTAAAACTGTGAGATAAATTTTCTATCTTAATAGAACTACTCATATATTAATCCTCCTTGAAATTAATTATAATATCAACCAATTCTTCTCTATTTATTTCTAATTTGTTAGCTTCTTGAAGTAGGTTTTTTACAAAATTATGTTTAAAATTTTCTTTTCTAGCTTCTTTTATAATAGTTTTTGCACCATCTGATACAAACATCCCTATCCCCCTCTTCTTATATAAAATATTTTTATCAACCAATATATTTATACCTTTTAATACTGTAGCTGGATTAATTTTATAAAGCTTTGAAAGCTCTGTTGTTGATGGAACCTGTTCTTCTTCTTTTATTCCATTTGATAGTATCTCATCTTCAATTGCTCGTGCTATCTGAATAAATATAGGTTCTTCATTATTTAATACTAATTTCATAGGTTCCTCCTTTCTCCATCAGTTAGTTACTCAACTAATTAACTATATAACTTATAATATCTTGAAAAATATTTTCTGTCAATACTAAATAAAAAACAGAGGGAAAATTCCCTCTGTTTTTTGTTCTTTATATTTATAATTAAATTTTAATTTTTGTAATCCTATCCCATAAGTTAAAAACTTTAATAATCTGTTGTATCTTCATTTTTTAATATTTTACATATTGAGCTAGTTCCTAACCTTTCTGCTCCTGCCTCTATAAATTTTTCTGCATCAGAAATTGATTTAACTCCCCCTGCAGCTTTTATTTTTACATTTTTTCCAACATGCTCTTTCATAAGCTTTATATCTTCTAAAGTAGCTCCACCTGTTCCCATTCCAGTAGATGTTTTTATAAAATCTGAACCTGACATTGTTACTATTTCACACATTTTTATTTTTTCATCTTCATCTAAATAACATGTCTCTATAATGACTTTTAATACTTTATCTTCTATAGCTTTTTTTATTTCTTTTATTTCTTTTCCTATATTATCATAATCTTTATTTTTTATATCTGAAATGTTTACAACCATATCAACTTCATCTGCTCCATTTTCAATAGCATCTTTTGCTTCAAATACTTTTGTAGCAGTAGTTTGATATCCCAAAGGGAACCCTATCACTGTACATATCTTTATTTTACCTTTTAGATATTCTGATGCTCTTTTCACATATGATGGTGGTATGCAAACTGATGCTACACTCATATCTACAGCTTCATCACATAAAATTTTAATATCTTCCCATGTAGTTGTAGCTTTTAAAATAGTATGGTCTACTGTTTTTAATATATGTTTCATAAAATCCTCCTAAATTTATAATTAATATAATTAGATTACTTTTTTAAATGCAATTTTCTCTTTGCAATATTCAGTATCATATCAACCTCTTCAACTTTAAAAATAGTCATTAGTAGTGTATAAATTCCACCTCCAACTATAACTGAAATAGCTAGTGATACAAACTCATTAAATGTTCCTACTCCCAAAATTCCAAATATAAATTTATACGTAAAGTATGATAAAACACCCATAATTAAAGATGCAACTACCGATTTCAAAGTTGCTTTTATTATTTTATCTTGTCCAAAATATCCAACTTTTCTCTTTAGGTTCAAGAAGAGTAACAATATACATGCAATTGATGATGAACTAGTTGCAAGAGCAAGACCACCATGAGCCATTGGTTTTATTAAAACTAAGTCCAATACTATATTTACCCCTACAGATATAATCCCATTTACCATAGGTGTTTTTGTGTCTTGTAATGAATAAAAAACCTTTCCCAAAATATCTCTTAAGCCAAATGCAGTCATACCAACTGCATAAAAAATTAAGGCAGTTGCTGTCATTTGGGTTGCCCTCGCATCAAAAGCACCTCTCTCAAAAATGATTCTAACAACAGGAGTTGCAAAAAAAATAGAAGCAACTGAAATAGGAATCATAGAAATTATTATCATATTTATACTAGATTTAACTGAACTAGTAAACTTCTTTTGATTATTTTCTGCACTTAACTTAGATAACATAGGATACATAACAGATACTATTGAAGCTGTAAATGTCCCTGTAACAAAACCATTTAATCTATCTGCATAAGTAAGTGCTGGAATGCTTCCTTTAACTAATGTTGAGGCTAAAGTTGTATCTACCAATGAGTTCACTTGATTAACAGCAACACCTATAAATACTGGTGAAAGTAATGCTAGTAATTTAATAAGGCTATCATCTTTAAAGTTTAAGTAGTATAAGTATTTGTAGTTCGTTTTTTTAACAAAAAACATGTAAAAGAGCAGTTGAACTACCATAGCAACCACAGCACCAATTGGAAGTATGTATGGTCCAAATATGGTACTTAACATTATTGAAATAATTATTACTATATTATAGGGTATACTTCCAAATCCAACTACAATAAAGTTCTCTTTAATTTGTAAAAATGCTGACATAACACTTGTAATACCTATGAATATTATTCCTGTTCTGAACCTCCCATGACTAAAGTCACAGGGTTCCTGCTTCATAGAATTTTGCATACTAAAATATGTCTTACTAATTCTCCACAGGCTATCCCCGTAGTTCCTACGGTTCTTACATACGTTATTTATTTTGAATTGTTATTAGTCTTAATCCTTCTTTTAATATATTTCTACTTGCATTTATATCTCTATCGTGAGTTTCATTACAACTAGGACAAATCCATTCTCTTATATTTAAGTTCTTAACTTCCTCGTTTTTATACCCACATTTATTGCATATTTGTGAACTTGCAAAGAATTTACCTACCTTTACAATTTGTCTACCATGCCAATTAGCCTTGTATTCTAATTGACGAATAAACTCTGACCATGATACATCAGAAATTAAGCGAGATAGTTTACGTTTCCTAATCATATTCTTTACTTGTAAATCTTCTATGCAAATAATATCGTTCTCTTTTATTAATTTAGTAGATAGTTTTTGTAGAAAATCCTTTCTTTGATTGGCTATATGTTCTTGAAGTCTTGCAACTTTTAATCTTGCTTTATTTCTATTTAAACTACCGATTGTTTTTCTCGATAATTCTCTTTGTAATTTAGCAAGTTTGTTTAATGACTTCTTAAGATACTTAGGATTTTCTATAAATTCTCCACAACTTGAGATACAAAATTCTTTAATTCCCAAATCTAAACCTATATGATTATTAGTATTTTCAAATGCTTCAATATCTACATCAGTACAGCATAATGATACATAATATCTACCACTTGGTTCTTTAGATATAGTAGCATTAAGTATTCTACCTTGAGGTACTTGTTTATCCCTTATCTTAACCATACCAAGTTTAGGTAGTTTTATATGTTGACCACAATACATAATGTTTCCATTTGTAAAGTTAGTTTTATATGAAAATCTATTAATTTTCTTTGATTTAAATTTAGGAAATCCTGCTTTTTCTTTAAAGAATTTTTTATATGCATTATCTAAATCTTTTAAGGCGTTTTGTAGTGAAAATTTGTCAGGTTCTTTAAGCCACTTTAATTCTTTTTTTAAATTGGTCAAATCAGAACTACACTGTTTATAAGTAAAAGTTTCTTTATCGTTTTTATAAACATCTATTCTTTTAGCAAGATACTTATTATATACAAATCTACAACATCCAAAAGTTTTGTTAATTAACTCTTGTTGCTTTTTATTTGGATACAGTCTAAACTTATAAGCTTTTTTCACTGCTATCACCTCACTTTAATTGTTTTTTGATACACTTTTTAATGATTTTATCACATTTTATCACATTTAATATATTATATAATGCTGTGGTAAACAATTTATTAATCACCTATAATAATGTTAACAAATGTAATTATTTAAAACAATTATTTAGAAGGTTTTATATTTAATTTTAAATAACATATTTAAGAACCGTAAGTCTTAACTTTTATCATTTTTGAGGTTGTCGTTCACATAAGTTCGCTACTACCTATGCAGTTCTCTTATGAACTTCTTACACTTTCATGTAAGCACAGACTATATCTTATCCTTCAGCATTATCCGTTAAGGTCTACCCACTTCCACTACCAATAGCTTGTAGTGTACTTCCCTCAAGAGGAATAGTCGTTGAAGTTTCTCCTATTCGGAGTTTACCTGCTGATTGCCCATTTTAAAGTACTTAGGATTTAACCTTATACCATCTAACCAATTTTTTCTACTTTCGTAACTTTCACACTTAGGTTTATTTCATCCTTATGTTTTAGTTTGATTAGCTTTAGGGGTTTCCAGCAATTCAAGTAGTATTGGATAGGTTCTATCCTATCTCTACATATAGGTTTCCCTATATGCTGACTATTTTAGCTACTAACTCATGACTAAAGTCACGAGTGTGCGTAGCTATTTTTTAATCAATATTTTAGTAAATTTTACGGTAAGTAAAAACCTCTCTCCTTCAAATCCTATAGCAAATATACTTACAAGTTGCTTTGAGAAAATAACTCCTAATATAGCTACAACTATGCATATACCAACTATTATATTTAAAACATTGTTTAAAAACTTTAGTGCTTGCTTTTCACCTTGTTTACTACTTATATCTTGATACATTGGAATAAAAGTAGTAACTATAGCAGTACCTATTGCTGCAAATATAATATTTGGTATATTCATAGCTGTTAAATAACTCTCTGTATATAAGCCTGTACCATAAATTGATGATAATACTAATTCTCTACCCATTCCAAGAATCTTAGAGATTATAGTAACTATCATCAAATAAAAAGTTGCTTTAGCTACCTTGCTCATTTTATCACTCCACTTCTAACATACCTCTTTTTAATCAAGTAAAATTTAGCTCATTAGATATAATTCTATCAACTAATTTGCCTTGCTTAGCCCTATCAAAATATAATTAACACCTATTTCTTAATATATCACAAACTACATTATTCTTCATATTTTTTTATTTCTCCAATAAGTTTTACATTTTTCCTATATAAATTGTATAGCTTCAATTATATTCAAAGAAATGGAGTTGCTACCCGATAACTTTAAAAGTAAAAAACAGATTTTATTATCTTTTTAAACTATATTCTAACATATTTTGTCCATATTGAGAAATTTTACTAAACTATTATGTACTTTATTAAATAAATAAAATAACAGCACACCTATAAAATACAAGTGTGCTGTTCATAAACAGATTTTATAAAAAAATAATTCCTAAGTAGAGATTAACATGCTTTCTCATACTCTCATATATAATGTGTCTAAAAATATTAATAAAAATGCTTTAATTGTTTTAACTTACTTGGATGTCTTAATTTTCTTATTGCTTTAGCTTCTATCTGTCTTATTCGTTCTCTGGTAACTCCAAATACCTTTCCAATCTGTTCTAGTGTTTTAGGGTCATCATCATCAATTCCAAATCTCATTCTTAAAACTTGCTGTTCTTGCTCTCCAAGACCTGTAAGTAGTTCTTCTATCTTTTCTTTTAAATTATGCTGTTCAACTTCGTGTATTACAACATCTTTAAAATCAGCATCTGATGGTATAAATTCAACTAAACTACTATCCTCATCTTCTTTTAATGGAGTATCCAAAGATACAACATTTTTATCTCTTCTTAATAATTCCAACACTTTGTCAACTTCTAAGCCACATGCATCTGCAATCTCATCTATAGTTGGCTCTCTTAATAACACATTTAAAAGTTCTTGTTTCTTTTTCTTTACAAAATTTATTCTCTGATGAAGATGTATAGGTATCCTAATAGTATTTTCGCAATCGTCGATATATCTTGTTATACTTTGTTTTATCCACCAAGTTGCATAAGTGCTAAATTTGTATCCTTTTTTATAATCGTACTTTTCTACAGCTTTTATAAGTCCTATATTTCCTGCTTGAATTAAATCCAACATATCAATACTATCTCTTTTATATCTCTTTGCTATGCTCACTACCAACCTATAATTTGAATTTATAAATTTTTCTTTTGCTACTGAAGATGAGTTGATTATTTCCTTAGCCAGCTCTACCTCTTCTCCTGCTGACAACATTTTGTATTCCTCTATTTCCTTTAAATACATTTTCATCGCATTTGATACATTTGATGAACCCACACAAATATAATTTTCATAATTATTTTCTTTTTTAGTATCCATAATCAAACCCCTTCTATTCATAGAATTTGCTAAAACAAAAATAAATAATTTAAACCTACATAATCTACAATTACATAATATCCCATTCTTTAAATGAATTGTTTTGTATATTATGTATACAAATTTATAAAAACTATACCTATAATATTATTCTACTTCTAACAGCAATATCCTCCTTATATATATAATTTATTTTATTATATGTTGTTATATTCTTAGTTTTTTGAATGATATATGTCTAAAAAAAGACTGTTTACTAAACAGTCTTTTTTTATATATATGCTCAATATTTAATTTTCATGATGATGATTACATCCACATCCACAATTTTCATCATGGTGATGATGTTCTTCTAAATCTTTTGCCTGTTGTTCCATTTCATGAAACTCTTTTACCATTATATCATAAGTTGGAAGAGCTGCCTCAGTATCGTATTCTTCCCCTCTCCAATCAGCGTACATCATAGCATCTCCATTAGTTAAAACCAATCTACCTGACATAGTTATATTATCCACTTCTTCTAAAAATTCTATTTGTTTTTGTAAAACTTCTCCTTCTAACTCCACATCTTCATCTAAACATTGCACTATCATTACAGGTGCATAATAATCTTCTTCATCTTTAACATTTACAACAATATCTAAAATTCCTTCTGCACCTTCTTCAAATTCTGCCAACTCAACATTTGTATCAATCATATCTTGAGGTACTAATAAATCTTCTATTAAATATTTTATTACTCTATCTTTTACTAATTCTTTTGACATTTATTTTTCTCCTTCCGATTCTATAACATTATCATAATCATTTCTATATTATAGTATACTACATTAATTGTTTTTTCAATCTCTTACAAAAATTATTTTTTTATTATCTTCCTTATATTCCCTTTTTTATTACAAAGTTGTAATCGCATTGATTTAAAAAATAGTTTATATTTAGTATAATAGAAATGTAGCACATATTTTTATTCAATATATTAATAAAAAAATAGATTGAAAATGTAATGTATGTTAAATCTAGGAGGAATATTATGAAGTTTAAAAAACAAATTAGTTCTATTGTTGTGTCTACTATGCTTGTACTTGGGAGTATGAACCTTTCTTATGCAGACGGTACAAATGTAGTTACACTTGGAGCTAACTTATCAGAGTCTCAAAAGCAGCAAATGCTTAATTACTTTGGAGTAAAAAAAGACCAAGTCTTAGTTTTAGATGTAACAAATGCAGAAGAAAGACAGTATTTACAAGGTGTTGCAACAGAGGGTCAACTTGGAAAAGTTACTATCTCTTGCTCATACGTTGAACCTACTAAAAAAGGAAATGGAATTAATGTTAAAACAGCAAACTTAACTTGGGTAACTAGTTCAATGATTGCTTCAACCCTTACAACAGCTGGTCTTGAAGATGCAAATGTTATTGCTGCTGCTCCATATCCTGTAAGTGGTACTGGAGCATTGACAGGAATCATGAAAGCATTTGAGGATGCTTCAGGAAAGAAACTTGATGAAACTAAGAAAGAAATTGCTTCTGAAGAATTGGTAGTTACAGGTGACTTAGGAGATGATATAGGGCAAGAAAAAGCAACAGGTGTAATGAATGATATAAAAACAGAAATTGTAAAGAATGGTACAAAAGATACCAATCAAATAGCAAATACAATAAATAATGTTGTAAATAATTACAATATTACTATTACACCAGAACAAAAAGAACAAATTAAAGGTGTAATGAAAAAAATAGCTGACCAAAATTACGATTACAATAGCATGAAAAATACACTAGATAATGTATCAGATAATGTAAATGAACAATTAAAGAAATTAGGTGAAAGTGTTAAGGGTTCTGGTATACTAGATACTATTGGTGGATGGTTTAGTGGAATAGGAGACTGGTTCTCTGGTTTATTCTCAGGCGGAGATAAAAAAGATTTGGGAATCTTAAATAACACTAATGATGAGTCTCTTGGCTCTGATGCTGTAATAAATTCTACAGAAGGTGTTCAAATAAATCCACAAAATAATACTAATTCTAACAATGATAGTGATACAAATAGCTCAAAAAATGATACTTCAAGTAATAATGAAAATAACGATAGTTCTCAAACAAATGAAAACAACACAACAAATAATTCAGAAAATCAATCAAATAATAATGACTCAGTTGGTTTCTTTGAAAAAATAAAAAATTGGCTTTCAGGCTTATTTTAGAAATTAAACAAATAAAAAGAATTGCCTAAAATGGAAATTTTCTATAAAAGGCAATTCTCTTTATTTACAATAAATTTTTATTACTCACTCATTTTTTTAGATTTTTCTATACATGCACATATTGCTTTTATCACAGAAGCTCTAAAACCTTCTTCTTCAAGTACTTTAACTGCTTCTATAGTAGTTCCACCAGGTGAACATACCATATCTTTTAATTCACCAGGATGTTTTCCTGTCTCAAGTACCATTTTTGCAGAACCCATAACAGCCTGTGATGCAAACTTATATGCTTGTGGTCTTGGCATTCCTGCAATTACTGCTGCATCTGCTATAGCTTCTATAAATAAAAATACATATGCTGGTGCAGAACCACTTGCACCAATTACAGCTTCTATAAGATACTCTGGTACTACCTCAGTATTTCCAAAAGAATTAAATACTTCTGTAACTGCTTCTAAGTCTTCTTTGTTTATATTTTTATTTATAGAAAGAGAAGACATGGCTTCATTTACAAGAGCTGGAGTATTTGGCATAGTTCTAACTATTTTTTTATCTTCTCCTATAATAGACTCTATATCTTTTATAGATTTTCCTGCTGCTATTGTAACTATAATTTTATTGTCATCTATAAAGTCTTTTATCTCTTCCAAAATATCATCATATATATCTGGTTTAACAGCTACAATTACTATATCAGAGGTTCTAGTTACTTCCTTCGAGTCTTTTGTAGTATTTATTCCAAAATTTGCATCTATTCTATCGAGAGTTCCTTGACTATATGCTGATGCTATAACCATATTAGGTTCAACTAATTTTGAATTTACTATTCCCCCTATCATAGCGCTTGCCATATTTCCTGCACCTATGAATCCAATTTTTTTCACTTTAGTACCTCCTTATTGACTAATAGTAATCGTTAAAATTTAAGCTTCTTTAACTGCATCAGACTTTTCAAATGGATTTGGTATACTTACTACCAAAATTTTCACTACCTTATTAGTATAGTTGACCCAATTATGATTGTTCTTTTCACTATTATAGTGTATTGTGTCTCCTGGATACATTTTTATTTGTTCATCTCCCAAAAACACTGTAAGAGTACCCTCTAATACATACACAAACTCCTCACCTTCATGTACGTAACAACAAATTTCCTCACTACTCTTACTTGGAAGAATTTCAATTAATCTTGGTAGCATTGTTTTTTCCTTTAAACTAGATGATAAATGATAATGTATAAATGTTGAGTTTTCTACATCAAATACTTCTTTTTCATAACTTCTTAATACAGCTCTTTTATGCTCTTTTGGCTTCATAAAAAAGTAAGTTAATTCTACATCTAGTACACTTGCTATTTTTCCTAAGGAATCTGTTGCCACACTTGTTAATCCTCTTTCAAGTTGTGATAAAAAACCAATTGACAAGTTTGTTTTTTCACTCATATCCTTCAACGTCATTTGCTTTTGAGTTCTGAGTTGCTTTATTTTTGCTCCTATGTCCTTATTCAAAACCATCACCCCTAAATAATTTTAATTTTTTCATAATATAAATACAAAAATATAAATATAGGTACTGAACCTATCTTTATTTCATTTAAAAAAATTTTTATAAGTATTACTATAATTTATCAATCTTTTTTTGTCTACATTTTTACGATTATTTACGATTTATTTTTCACATATGTATATTTAATCTTGCCAACTAAATATACATTTTTTATAAGCATTTACTCTTTATATAATAAAACTTAAGTTGTTCATGTAGTCTTCTTCTGGTTTAATTATTAAAATTTCAAATTATATTATTATTTCTACACATTATTACATCCTTTAGTACAATTATAACATAATTTTACAATTTAATGATATCTATTCAATGTCTTTTTTTACTCTACAACATATTTTATTTTAGAGTTTAATACTATATATATTTTTTATATACAGCCTTGTCATTTTTTAGATTGTCAAGAGTTATTGAAGTATTTTATGTAGATTTAGATTTTATTTCCTAATTTCTCATTTAACAAGAATTGCTTATGATAAAAAATAATATCATCTCAATAAGATTCTTGTAAATATATCTATATTCTAAATATAATTTCTTTTTTTGTCAAAATTTCTTCATTCTTTAATAATTAATTTATTACTTATAAAATAAACTAATTATCTATACAAATTTTATAATTTTTAATAAAATACACAAAAAAATTAATTTTTATAGCTCATTTCGCCAAAATATATCTTTCTTTATATCATTAAAATAATTATAAATTTATTAAATATGTTTGTAATTCTATAAAGTTATTTTTATCAAACTAAAAATTCTATAAAAAAATAAGATACATACCTATAAAATACCTTCCTATAGATACATATCTTACCTATATAAAAACTTATTCTATATAAAAACGCCATAAAAAATCTTTTGCTTCTTCTGCATAATCTATATTTATACGTTTACTAGTTTTTATATCTAACTCATCCTTACTAAATACTTTTTTTCCTTTATCATCATAATAAAAATCACTTATATATAATTCTTCACCCATTATACTCTTACTATTTAGACTTCTATCTATTTTTAAAGCTTTGCAAAGTTTTCCTGGTCCGTTAGTAATATTTTTTACTTGATATTTACTCAACTCAGTGTAAGCTTTGTTGTATCTATTCATAGATATCTCATCTAAAGAAGTTATAGGCTCTACCCCTCTTATTAATACACACTCTGGCACATTTTCTATATTTGCAGATAAATTCAAGCAATTATACATACCATAAATTAAATAAACATATATATGTCCACCATCTAAATATAATGGCTTAGTTCTATCTGTCTTTTTATTGCCATATACATGTGCTCCTTTATCATTTACACCCATGTATGCTTCTGTCTCTATGATTTTGGTAACAATTACTTTATTTTCATATTTCCTTATTAGATATTTACCTAATATTGATTTGGCTAAATCAATTCCATTTTTTCTAAAAAAATCCTTTTCCAAAATTTCACCTCATAAAATTTATTTAAAACGCATCAAATACAACTAAAGTAATAAATAAAATTAACTCTTATTAATGTGATATATATAAACAATAAATTTAGACATTTATTATTTATATATATCAAAAAATTCTATCTCAAACTTTTCAATATTATCATTGTAATTTGAATTATCATATACTTCTTCAACAACCTCTTTAATTGGGAATATAACTTTTACATTAGTTCCTTCTCCTACCTTACTATCTATGTAAATCTTCCCATTTTGAATTTCAATCAATGATTTTGTAAGGCATAAACCTATACCACTTCCAAATTCATTTGATATACCACTGTTTTCAATTTGTTTAAATCGATTAAATATATCATTTAATTTTTCTTTGTCTATGCCCACTCCAGTATCTTTTATAATTATCTCTACTGTTTCGTCTTTTTTATATATACCTACAAGGATTTCTCCTCCTTCTAAAGTAAATTTTATAGCATTTGATAATATATTTAGTATTATTCTTTCTATCGATTCTGGGTCAAGCCCTACCATAACAGTTTCTTCATCTGTATCAAAAATTAAATCTATTCCTTTAGACTTAGCATAACTACTAATAGATGTAACTATTCTTTCTGTTATGTCAATAATATCAAAATTAACTGCTTTAATCTTATATATGTCTGACTTAACTTGAGAAATATTTATTATATTATCTATTAATCTCAATAATCTAAACATATTTTGTTTAGTTATTTTTATATGTTCTTTTAGTATATCCTGAAAATCAATTATTTTTCCTTTTTTATAAAGGTTTTCAATAAGTTGAACTGAACTATATATATTATTTAAAGGTGTCTTAAGTTCATGAGATATATTAGCATAAAACTCCATCTTCATTTGGTCATACTGTCTTTGTTTTATTAATGCTTTTTTAAGTCTTTCAGACTCTCTTTGCACACTTAAATCTTTAATAATTCTCACTCTACTTCTTTTCTGTCCAAAGTATAATGTTCTTGATATCATTTTTACTTCTTTAATGTGATTATTTTCATTTACTATATGGATACTCTTCTCTCTTTCTCCTATATTTAAATTGTTTATGTATTTTTTTACTAATATATTTCTATATTTTTGTGTTGTAACTCCTAATACATCACTAGAAATTCCGAACAACTCTCTAAATGCTCTATTTGTATATAGTACTCTTGATGTACTTAAATCCTCAAGAAAAATAGCCTCTGGTATAACATCCAGTAATTTTTCATATATTATTTTTTGTTCATTTACTGTTCTAAGAATATTTATCTCTTTAGTTATATCTCTAAATGTAAGCAATTTAAAGAGTTTATTATCTGACCAATAGTCTCCAACTCTAACTTCTTCAACATGCTCTTCACCTTCTGAGTCAGACATCACAAAATTAACTATACAGTTTGCTGTGTCATTGTAACTTACTATTTCAGCTTTCTTTTCTTGTGTTAGATTTAATCTTTTAAACTCCCTATTGTCAAAGAAATCTATGTTAAAAGTTTCAAAATATTGTTCTAATGTCATATCGACTAAATCACTTGAAACACATTTAAAACTCTTTTCATATTTTTTATTTATACTTATTACCTTATTCTTCTTTATGCCACCTTCAGCACTTCTTACAAGTATAGGAGATGGAATATTTAGTATAATGTTTTCATAGTCTTTATTTATATTTCTTATTTCTTCATCTATTTTGATTTCATTTGTAATATCATTTAAACTTATTAAGTAATTGCTTTCATCTTTATTATTACTTAAACTTAACAAATAAATTTTATCATTTAACTCTACCAGTTTATCAATTATACTTATATCGTTATCAAATTTCTTCAATTTTTCAGCAACTTTTTCATCTTCCTTTATAAAAGTTAATATTTTATAATAATTATTCATATCCTTTGAAAATTCATCTTTAAATTTATTATTTGTGTAACTTATATTAAAATCATAGTCTGTTACTATCCATACATTTGGTATTGTATCCAGAGCTTGTCTAAGTAATTCTTTTCTCTGGTCTATGTAGTTTTTTAATGTTCTTTGTATAATCATATCCTTTTCTATTGCTAAATTTATCTTTCCTAATTGCTCTGACTTTTTACTTAATTTTTTATTGATTGAATCAAGTTCATAATATGGATACACTACTCTATTATTAAGACTGTATACATATACATAATAAGTATGGTTACATAATAGTAAATATATTACTCCTATTAATCTATCTGAATCTACTATATTAATCTTAGAAATTGCTACAAAACATATAATAGTTGTAAAAAAAACAAAATATGTTAAATCTTTTATTAACTTATAGTGCTCAATGTTACTATCAAGTTTATTCAACAAATATAGTAAATTAAACATAGATATACAAATATTAATTAATATAATAATCATATTCCAGTTAATATCACTAAAAATATTTCTTATAAAGTAATCTAATATCACAAAAGCACTATAAAAAATTAGTATTGGGCTTATTCTTAGTTTTTTTACTTTAGAAATGGTTAAGTATATAAAAGTAGACATATTAATTATGCTTAAGTTAAGCAATACAATTTGGAATTTTTGAATTTTTAAATTTACTACTCCTAAAATACTTACAAAAACTAATACAAGACACCCTACTTTCAATATATTTATAAATTCATCCGTTTTAAAGCTACTTATATAAACTATAGAATATCCAAATATCCAAAGTAAAATTATTCTATACATATTTATAGAAACTGTATACAAATTTATATTTAAAAGTGCAATAACCAAAAATAACCCATTAGCTAGTATATAGACCTTATTCTTACTTAAAGTTCCTTTAGATTCCATATTCCCCACCACTTCTTCATTTTTATATAGTTTTACCTATAAATATGTTACCACAATTCTTCCAAAAAATTTGTCACTTTCTAGTTATAAAAAAAAATGAGTAAATATTTTTAATTTTACTCATTTTGTAGATTTTGTATATTCAGTTTAAAAAGCTGGAACTATACTTCCTTTATATTCATCTTGTATAAATTTTTTAACTTCTTTACTATTCATAGCCTCTGATAAAGCCTTAATCTTATCACTATCTTTATTATTTTCTCTACAAGCTATTATATTTACATATGGAGAATCACTTGATTCTATTACTATTGCATCCTTAGTAGGATTTAAGTTAGCTGTTAAAGCATAATTAGAATTTATTACTGCTCCGTCAACATCTTTTAATACTGTTGGTAATTGCTCTGCATTCATTTCTTTTATTACTATATTTTTAGGATTTTTAGTTATATCTTTTTTAGTTATAAGCTCTCCATCTTTTACTTCTATCAATTTATTTTTTGCTAATAATTTAAGTGCTCTAGCTCCATTAGTTGCATCATTTGGCACAGCTATAACAGCTCCATCTTTTAATTCATCTAATGACTTAACTTTTTCTGAATAGAATCCCATTGGCTCTATATGAACTTTAGATGTATAAGTAAGTTTATATCCTTTCTCCTTCACAGTTTCCTCTAAAAATGGAATATGTTGAAAGAAGTTAGCATCCAAAGACCCTTCATCTAAAGCTGTATTTGGAAGTACATAATCATCAAATATTTTTACTTCTAAATCATATCCTTTTTCTTTTAACAAAGGTTTTGCAACTTCCAATATCTTTGCATGTGGATTTGATGAAGCTCCTACTAGTATTTTTTTATCCTCTTTGTTTGAACAACCTACTGCTGATATTGCTATTGCTGACACCAATGCTACTGATAATAATTTCTTTAATTTCATTTTTACTCCCCCTCTTTAAAATGTTTATAATTAATTTATTTTAGTTTCTTATAAGCCAGATTTCCTACTCCCTGGATTATCTGAACTAATATTATAAGTGCTATTACAGTATATACCATTACTGCTGTATCAAATCTTTGATATCCATAAATAAGTGCTATATTACCTAATCCTCCAGCTCCTACTGCACCTGCCATAGCTGTATAACCAAGTATAGATATTATTGATAATGTAATTCCAGATACTATTGAAGGCATAGCTTCCTTTATCATAACTTTAAATACTATTTGTCTTTTTGTAGCTCCAAAAGATTTTGCTGCTTCTATCAATCCTTTATCAACTTCATTTAATGAGCTTTCTATAATTCTAGCGATAAACGGTGCTGCCCCAATAGTTATTGGCACTATTGCAGCAGTTTCCCCTATACTTGTTCCAACGATTAATCTAGTTATTGGAATCATTGCAACTATAAGTATCATAAATGGGAAACTTCTAAATATATTTACTATAAATCCTAATGCACTATTTATTGTGCTATTTGGTTTTAATCCATCTGGTTTTGTAACTACTAATATGATTGCTAATATAAATCCTAATATTGTTGCCACTATAGTTGGTACTATAACCATATACAAAGTTTGTAACAATGCATTTGGAAATAGTGTTGTTAAAAAGTCAATTAAACTATTCATTTATCATTTCCTCCCATCTTATGCCCTTACTAGTTAGATATTGTTTTACTTGCTCTCCACTTTTATCTGAAATGTTTATAATAAGTGAACCTAAAATATCATCTTTAAATTGTTCTAATTTCCCAAATATTATAGACACATCTATATTTAGTTCTCTTGCCATAGTCGTAATAATAGCTTCATTAGAAATATCTTTAGGGAATAGTATCTTTATATTTGTTCCTTTTGGCAATATTATACTTTCTTCACCTATTAATTTTCTAAGTCCTTTAGTATTTCTTAAGAATATTTCTTCTGTATCTCCTACCTCTAATACTTCTCCATTTTCCATTATTGCTACTCTTCCACAAATCTGCTTTATAACTTCCATTTGATGAGTTACAACTATTATTGTTATTCCCAATTTTTTATTTATATCTTCAAGCAATGAAAGAATTGACTTTGTAGTATTTGGGTCTAATGCTGAAGTCGCTTCATCACAAAGAAGTACTTGTGGATTTAGTGCTAAAGCTCTAGCAATTGCAACCCTTTGTTTTTGTCCGCCACTTAGATTTCTGGGTTTATCATTTTTCTTTTCAGATATTCCAACTACTTCTAATAACTCTAAAACTCTTTTTTTAATTTCTGCCTTTGAGTATCCAAAACATTCTAATGGCAATGCTACATTATCAAATACAGTTTTTCTTTCAAGCAATGAAAAGTGTTGAAAAATCATTCCTAACTCTTTTCTTAAATCTCTCATTTGCTTTTCATTCAATGACTTTACTTCTTTATCAGAAACAAGTACACTGCCTTCTTGGTATTCTTCTAATCCGTTTATACATCTCAGTAGTGTTGATTTCCCTGCACCACTATGACCTATTATTCCAAAAATTTCTCCAGATTCTATTTCAATACTTACATCTTTAAGCACTTGAATCTTTCCATAATACTTATTAACATTTTTTATGCTAATCATAAAATTTCCTCCCATATATTCTGCTCAGTTTTTATGTTTATCCTCTCTTATGTATTACAACAAAATAAAAGCCCGAGTATAAACTCAGGCTTAGAAAGCTATTTATACTCATCTATCAACTATATTAGTTGCAGGATTTAGCACCAATGTATATAAAATATACTGGTTGCCGGGTTTCAAAGGGCCAGTCCCTCCACCACTCTTGATAAGACGTTATTTAATTTAATTCTATTATCATTTGTTGCTATGTTATATATGATATATTCATTAATAGTATTTGTCAATAAATTTATTTAAATTTTTTATTTTTTATTATCGTTAATTAACTATTTTTAATTAGTTTTCTAGCTCCTAACACTTTATATTTTAATGTCTATATAACTATAGAACATCATTATAAGAAATAAATTAAATAACATCAATCTATCTAAATCATCTGTAAAGTAAATTAAGAAAATTAACATTTTATCCAAACTCTATCCTACTATTAAATAAAATAATTTAAATACAATGATGATTATATAGCTCTAGTACTTTAGACTTTATCAAATGTTTAAGTTCTATAGGTTCTATTATTGTAGCATTTTTCCCAAAAGTTAAAAAATATTCAGCCACCCAGTTAAGTGTAGATTTTGGTATATACATATCTATGTATCCACCTTTAGACAAGATTTTCAACCCTCTTGCCAACAAAAATTCTGTTTCACAACGTTTTACTCCCTCATCTGTCAAATTAATTTTAATATGATAATCTGTACCTACTTCCATATTCTTAAGATAATCATGTATAGAAGATAAAACCTTATATTTCTTACTTGATAAGTTTTCTATACTCAAAATCTTCACAATTCTGTCTACACGAAATTCCTTAATAGATTCTGATTTTATACAGTAAGCTGGACAATACCAAAGTCCATTCATGGCATACAAACCAATAGGAACAATGGTACGTACACTATTTTTTTGCTTTGATGAATATTCAATTTTAATTGTAGATTCATTCATTACTATATTAAACAATTCTTTCAATAATGGTGTTGAACAGTGCCTATCTGGTGTCCAAAAAACAAATTTACGCCTTATATTCTCAATATTATATTGAATATCATTTGGTATACAATTTAAAAATTTTTTTAAAACAGAAATAGTTTCTTGCTCAAATGGCAAATCATTATAATATTCTAGTGACTGATATGCAAAGAATATAGATTTTACCTCACTTTCTGAAAATGCAATCGGTGGAAGTATACGCTCTTTAAGTACATGATATCCACCAGCCGCTCCAACTTTTGAATATAATGGAAATCCAATACTCTCCAGCACCTGTAAATCTCTTAGTATAGTACGTTTTGATACAGAAAATTCTTCTGCTAATTCTCCTGCTGTAAAACTTCTTTTTGCATTTATTGTTATCATCAGTTCAATTAAACGCTCAGCTCTTGACATATTTATACTCCTAATTTAAATATAGTGACAATAATTGTCACTATTATATGATAAGATATTCTTACATTTAAATCAATAATAATAGTAAAGAAAGAAGGGACTGATACTTTATGGAAAATAATACTATTAAGGCTGATGATATTATCAATTATTGTCTATCAAACTTAGATGATGTTTTATTAATGAATAGTTGGGGGGAACGAGCAATTTATTACAATCCTAATGGTATTTTAAAACGAGGAGTATATGTTCTTACCATTAAAGAAAAAGACAGTAATCATGATAAAGGTTCGTTAGTTAGTCGTCCAAATGTATACCGTGTGAATATAGGATTAAAAAAAGAAACTTTTATTGAAATGTTTGGATATATTCCAAAGCGTCCAGGTGTAGGTCAAATAGTTGATATGGATTTTGATTTTACAAAATTGGACACAATCATGCCACATCCTATCTACTCATGGATGGGATGGATATGCGTCCTAAGCCCTACTGAAAAGACATTTGAGAACTTTAAAACTTTAATAGGAGAATCTTACAATTTTGCAAAACAAAAATTTAAAAAGAGAAAAAACAAGTAAAAACATATGAAAATAATCCCTAAATAAATCATAATAAAAATATTAAGGTTACAAGATAAAAATTAATATCTTAATAACATGCAAAAAAGCGAAGCCAAAAAATGTATTATTTATAAGGCTTCGCTATATCTCAAATAATTTATTTCAAATTTCAAAACTATTTATTCTATTATTTCTTATTATTTCCTGTTATTCCTAATCTATCATTCATATCTTTTATCATTTTTCTAAAACCACTACCTATATCATTTCCAACATCTTCAGTTCCATGAACTAATTTTATAAAGTCATTTTGACCTTTTTTCATATCTTCATCAGATACCTTATCTAATTTTTCTATTCTCTTATCTATATCTTTTACTAATCTTTCCCCTTCAGCGATTAGGTCATCATTCATTTTCTTTAACTCTGTATCTTCTGTTTTACCGTCTTTTTTAAGAGATGTTACAAATGATTGTATTTTATCTCTACTATCTTTATATGCAGCCTTTACATCACTTAGATATTTTTCATTTCCTGGATATTCTTTATCTTTAAACTGATTATTTATACTTTCTGGAGTATCATAAATAGAATATCTATTTAGACCTGCTATATAATCATTATAGCTTGTTGAATAATAATTCATATATCCTTCATTATTATTTACAGATTCATTAGGATTTTTTCCTGTATTTTCACTTGGTTTTTCATTATTTTTAGTACATGCAGTTATACCTATAGCTAATACTAGTGCTAATCCTACAAATAAAGTTCTTTTTAATTTCATTTTTATTACCCTCCTAGATGTTTTATACTATAAAAAATTTTAATAATTTTCTTTCTTAATTTAGTATTTCTATATTTTTATATTTTATTTACTAAAATTAAACAAGTTATAATTTATTTTTTTGGAAATCATAATGAATAAATAATTAAATAAAAAAATTATAATTTTATTATTGATATTGATTATCATTCATAGTATAATCTAATTACTTGATATTAATTTTCATTTGAAGGAGGTTATCTTTTATGTCTTGTTGTAATTCACAATTTTGTTGTAAAAATAAAATTGAATCATCATATATAAAATGGCTTTTAGAAGTTTTAGGTCCAGTCTTTTTAGGCTCTAAACCTGCTGAAATAATAAATATTTCGTTTACTGATGTAAATAGAGAGGAAAAAATTAATGATATTTATAAATATCTATATAAATGTAAGAAAATAGATTTTATAGTTATTGATAAAGAAAAAAAGGGATTAAAAATCTTATTTGTAAATAAAAAAGCATTATCAGAAAAATTAAAATGTAAAAAAACAGTAAACTTTTTAAAGTTTTTAGGATACAAACAAAATACGAATGTTAATGCTTATTTAGAGCATTTAGTAGATAAACTTAAGAGTGATGTTTTTCCTGATGAAATAGGTATTTTTTTAGGATATCCTCTTAAAGATGTGATTGGATTTATGGGATATAGTAATTATGAAGTTTCTATGATTAAATATTGGAAAGTTTATGGTGACACAAAACAATCCGAGGACACATATTCGAAGTTTTTACTTCACCGTAAGAAAATGAGAAAATTACTAGACTACATAAGTGTAGATAAAATAGTAAGCTGTTTTTAATTGTGTTTTTGTATAATAATAAAAATACACCCTCTTTTACCATACAGTTTCCATAATAAATAAGGGTGTATTTTCCACTTTAATATTTTAAAGTATTCTAATTTTGATTGTACAACATATCTTTAATATTTATTTTCTTTTGTTGCATTCCATTAGACATCAAAAATTCCTGTGTATCTTCTAATTCTTTTATATCCTTGTCCGTTATTTTAGAACTAAAGTCATACCAAGAATACATTTCTTTTGTTTCATCTAAAGATAAACCAACTTCTTTAGATACAACATCCATCACTTCATCCTTGTTTTCATTCATATATTTTAAAGTTTCTTCATGAACCTTCATAAATCTTTTTACTAATTCAGGATATTTTTCAGCAAAGTCATCACTTACAGCAGTAACTATTATTCCACTTACTAATCCTTCTCCATTTACAATCATTTTGGCACCTGAATTTATCGTTTTCAATGCCACTGGACCTGCAAGCATTGCTACATCAGCACTTTTACTTTCTAATGCAGAAGCAGCACTAGGAATATCCATATTTACATATTCAACATCATCTATAGTATAGCCTTCTTTAGCAAGTGCAGCAATCAACAGTTGATGAAGTATAGTCCCTTTTGGACCTACAATTTTTTTACCTTTTAAGTCTTTTATAGATTTAATATTATCATTATTAGTTATAAGCATATATCCTTTTGGTGAACGGCTATAAATATTCGTAATTTTAAGACCAACACCATTTGATGCAGCTATTATTGCAGACGTTCCTCCTAATGCATGTAAAAAGTCTAGCTCACCTGCTGCTAATGCTTGAGTTTGCTCTGGTCCTGTTGTCAATTCATGGAAATTGACTTTTATATTGTCCTTTTTAAATTCCTTTCCAAATAAATCATCCTTTTTTTCTAATATACTAGGAACATTAAGTGGTGATTTTACATAAGTTAAATTTATTTCCTTAGGTAAACTAGCCTCTTTTTTTGCAGGTTCATCTTTCTTATCATTTGTTGTTGAACATCCTACAGTCCCAACCAACACCATTATTAAAGATGTCATTACTGCTAAAATCTTTTTGTTTCTTTTAATCAATTAAAACTCCCCCAATTCCCTTAATATTTCTTTTTTCAAGTTTATATAATAGTTTTTAGTTAAATCTCTATTATATTCATCTTCGACACTAAATTGTTTAATCCTTTTATTTTTACTAAAAACAATTATTTTCTTTGCTATTTCCATAGCTTCTTCAATATTGTGAGTTACAAATACTACACCTTTTTTAGTATTTTTATGGATATTTACAACTTCTTTTTGCATTTTTCTTCTTGTGAAGTAATCTAGTGCTGCAAATGGTTCGTCCATCAGCAAAATATCGGGATTGAAGGAAAGTGCTCTTGCTATACTTACTCTGTGAGCCATTCCTCCTGATAATTCATTTGGATATGAGTTTTTAAACTTTTCAAGCTTCATCATTTTTAAATACTTGTCTAAATCAACTTTATTTCTATTATCTTTTTCAGTATGTAAAAGTATATTTTCACTTACATTCAGCCATGGCATAAGTCTACTTTCTTGAAATACCATTCCTACTTTTGGAGTACACTTTTTATCATTATTAAAAAAATATATGTTTCCACTAGTAGCATTTTCAAGCCCTGCTAAAATTCTAAGTAGCGTTGTTTTCCCACATCCACTTTCACCTAATATAACAGTTATCTCTTCACTAGATATATTTAAAGATATATTATCAAGAACTAAATGCTCTTTATTATCAACTAAATATTTCTTATATATATTCTCTAGCAAAAATCCACTTCTAACCATTTAAATCAACCTGCTTCCCTTTGCTAAATTTTGTTATTATCTTTGAAAATAGATAATCTGAAAGTATACCTAAAAATCCAATAACAAAAATTCCTACCAATACAACATCAGTTCTAGACATATCTTTTCCATCAGAAATCAAATATCCTAGTCCTGAAGAAGCTGCAATAAGCTCTGCTCCAATTATAGCCCTAAAACTATACCCAAGCCCTAAACTAAGTCCAACAACAATATCCAGCATAGAATTAGGGATTATTATTTTATAAAAAATTCTCTTTTTAGATAAATTAAAAGATTTACCTACTTCTATTAATTTATTGTCACAATTTTTTATACCTTTCAATGTATTTAAAAATATTGGAAAAAAGGATGCCAAAATAATAATTATAATTTTAGATTCTTCACCTATACCAAACCATAAAATAAGCATTGGCACCAAAGCTAGTGGAGGTGTACTTCGCATAAATTCAAATAGTGGTTTGAAATATTCATACATTTTTTTATTTACTCCAAATAAAACTCCAAGTGGTATAGCCATCAATGAACTTATTAAAAAACCTATTAATATCCTTCTTACACTGGCATAAACATTTAAGAAAATAGAACCGTCATATATCATTTTTATAAAAGTATCTAAGACTATTTCAGGAGGAGGCAGAATATAGCTACTCCATATACCCAAAACACATACTATCTTCCATAAAATTAAAATTATTAAAAAAATATAATATCCTTTAAGCCTTTTATGAATTTTCTCAAACATATAAAACTCCTTTTAACATATCTATCCCTGCTACCCTTTTTATTTTTTAATATCTTAAATAATAATTAAGCTATATCATAAGATTTAATCTATGCCAAGTCTTAATCCACCTGAACTCATTCTATCAGAAGGTGTAGAATCTGTTTTTAAGCCAGACAATCTTTCAGATGGTTGTATAATGACTATTTGTCCAGGTTCAACAAATTCCATATGATAAGATTCTCCTGAAGTCTGACCAATAAAAGTCTTCCATGATAGTTTTGATACTTTAGGATATGGTTCTCTTCCAGTCCAAGCTACTAATGCATCTGGGTCAACACAACAAGGTCCTTCAAGAATTAGAGGATTACCATCTGTTATTATAGCAACATCTTGATTTTGACCTGTTTTATTTACTAAATGTGTAGTAAAAAGACCTTTTTGAGATATTACCCCTGAACCAATCAATTTTACACTGTAATTTAATTGTTCAGAAAATGCCAATAAGTTTTCACTCTCAACATAAATGGAATCACCTGGGTCAATTGATATTACATCTACATGGTAAGCATTTTGAGCTAGGTAAATTTCACCTTCACCTTCAACCACCATTATTGGCATTTGTTCTCCTGTCAATGACCTCTGAACATGACCTAATAATGCTCTTCCCAATCCACCGCCATTACTTGGACCTAACAGCAATTTTTCAAAATTAAAATTTCCTTTAAAGGCTACCATAGCACCTTTTTTTGCAAAAAATTTACCACTTCCCCTTGCTATACACATAAGCTCGTTTGTAACATCAAATTTAAACATAATATTCACTTATATTGCTTAATTTAGCAATAATCCCTCCTAATCATATATTTATATATAATTATACAGTAAAATTACAGCATAGTCTAACCTACTTCAAATATGAAATTTGTTATTTATACAAAAAATAAGAACCTGATAATAAAGCAATTTAACTTTTTATCAGGCTCTTATCCTATTTATCTCTTAGCGCTATGACAACTCTTACTACTTGAGCATCCAGAACAACCACATCCACAACTGCTACCATTCTTTTTTGAATTTTTAACCATATACATTACAGCTAGTGCCATTAATACTACTACAATAGCTGCTATAATAAATGTAGCCATATTCATCACTCCTTATTTATATGAATTAATTTTTCATATAACTTAATTTACCCATTTTTTCTTTTTTCATATTTTTATTTGAATAAGTTAAAACTACAAAGACTACTGCTACTGCTATAAATATAGATATTATTGCCCCAGCAATACTTCCTCCAGTACCTAAAACTAAACTTCCAACTTGATTTATAAGAAGAGCAATTATATACGCTGTTAAAGTTTGGAATCCTAATGTAATCCATGTCCATTTCCATGAACCCATTTCTCTTTTTATGGCTCCAATAGCTGCAAAACAAGGTGCACAAAGCATATTAAATGCCATAAATGCAAACGCACTAGCTACTGTAAACATGCTTGCAACTGAAGCAAGAAGTGTTGGGTCTTGCTCTGTTGCATCTGATATACCAAATAAAACTCCAAATGTTCCAACTACATTTTCCTTAGCTACTAGACCTGTAACTGTTGCTACTGATGATTGCCAATTTCCAAATCCAAGAGGAGCAAATATTGGTGCAACTATATTTCCTAAGCTAGCTAATATACTATCTCCAGCATCTACCATTTGTAATGACCAATTAAATGATTGTAAGAACCAGATTACTCCACAAGCAACAAATATAATTGTTCCTGCTTTGATTATAAATGCTTTTCCTCTATCCCACATATGTATTAAAACACCTTTTGCACTTGGAATATGATATTGAGGTAATTCCATAACAAATGGAGATGGTTCTCCTGCAAATAAACTAGTTTTCTTTAATATAATTCCACAAATGATTATCATTGCAATACCTAAGAAATACATTGATGGAGCTACCCATGAAGCACCTCCAAATAATGCCCCTGCAAATAATGCTATTATTGGAATCTTAGCTCCACATGGAATGAATGTAGTTAACATAATAGTCATTTTTCTATCTCTATCATTCTCTATAGTACGAGTTGACATAACTCCTGGAACTCCACAACCTGAACTTATAAGCATTGGTATAAATGATTTTCCTGAAAGACCAAACTTACGGAAAATTCTATCCATTATAAAAGCTACACGTGACATGTACCCACAATCTTCTAATATTGATAATAATAAGAATAAAAGCATGATTTGTGGTACAAATCCTAGTACTGCTCCAACTCCACCAATTAGACCATCAACTACAAGTCCTTGTAACCACTCTGCTACATTTAAAGAAGCTAGAAAATTACTTACATTGCCTTGAATAATTTCTCCAAACAGTACATCATTTGTCCAATCAGTTGCTATAGTACCCAATGAACTTACTGCTATATAGTAAACTCCCCACATTATAAGTGCAAAAATAGGTAATGCTAGTATACGATTTGTTACAATCTTATCTATCTTATCTGATACAGTTTCCTTACCTTTTCGATTCTTCTTTATTATACTTGAAATTATTGAACTAATAAATTCATAACGATTGGCTGTTATTATACTTTCACTATCATCATCCAATTCATCTTCACAATTTCTAGTTATTTCTTCAATACTATTCAATATTGTTTTAGAAATATCAAGTTTTTGTATAACATTTTCATCTCTCTCAAATAGCTTTATAGCTAACCAGCGTGTTTCTACATCTATATATGGAGTCTTTTCTTCTATTATTTTTTCAATTTTTTCTATTGCATCCTTACTTTCATCAACAAAGGGTAATTTGAAATTTAATTTATTGTTACTACTTGCAAGTTCAACTGCCTTTTCAGCAGCCTCCATAATTCCTTGACCTTTAACTGCTGTTACTTCTACCACTGGGCAACCTATAACTTCAGATAGTTCTTTAATATTTATCTTATCACCATTCTTATTTACAATATCCATCATATTAAGAGCTATAACGGTCGGTATACCTAGCTCTAAAACTTGAGTTGTAAGATATAAATTTCTCTCTATATTTGATGCATCTACAATATTTATTACTGCATCCGGCTTATCATCTAGCATAAAATTACGTGTAACTACTTCTTCTAATGTATATGGAGATAAAGAATAAATACCTGGTAAATCTACTATTTCCACATCTTTATTTCCTTTTAATTTTCCACCTTTTTTTTCAACTGTTACTCCTGGCCAGTTACCAACATATTGTGATGATCCTGTAAGCCCATTGAACATTGTTGTCTTACCACAGTTAGGATTTCCTATGAGACCTATTTTTATTGACATTTCCATTCCCTCCATTATTATTTAAATACATCACTGTTTGTGATACAGAAAATCATTCTCATTATATAATTACATTAACCCTACTCTAATTAATCTTTATTATTCCACAATAATTTTTTCTGCATCTGACTTACGAATTGATAGTTCATAATCTCTGACTGTTACCTCAATTGGGTCACCAAGAGGAGCTACTTTTCTTATAAATATATTAACACCTCTTGTAATCCCCATATCCATTATACGTCTTCGTGTAGCTCCTTCTCCCTCTAACTTTTTGACTTTTACAGTCTCTCCACACTTAATATCCTTCAGTCTGTTCATGTCATTACCTCCCTATATTATTATTCTACTTGCCATTTTTTTATCTAATGCAACTCTAGTATCTTTTACGTCTATTATTAAGTTACCATCTATCTTAGAAACTATTTTAACATTTGTACCCACTACAAAACCTATACTATTTAAAAAAGTCCTCGTCTTATCACTTCCCGAAATTTTCTTTATAACTACTTCTTCACCTGTATTTGATAATATCAATGGCATCATATAATATCCCTCCTCTTAAAGTAATTTAAATCTACAAGCAATCGTTATCTTATATATAAATTACAATACCTTAAATCTTAATCTATTAAAATAACATCCTATTTTTTCCTTCTTTTTACAATTCCTAATTTTGATTTAAGTCTATCACAATAGTATATTTTTTGCAAGTGATTATTGTATTCTTTTGATTTTTTTTCTCATTTGATTTATTTTATTAATAAAATCGTAAAAATTAATACAAAAATAAAGATGCTCTAAAATAGTATACTCAACTAATATTAAAGCACCTTTATTATATATGTCATTATTTACACATTGCTTTATTCTTTTTTAAAAGCGATTTTTTCAAACTCTTTTACAGGCATTGGCTTAGAAAACAAATATCCTTGTACCATATCACACCCAATTTGCTTTAGAAATTCTACTTGCGAAATAGTCTCTACACCTTCTGATATTACTTTCATTTTCAGTTCCTTTGCCATTTTAATGACATTAGATATAACAATTTTTTCATTATTACTCTCATCTTTTTCTGTAAAAAATGCTCTATCTAGTTTTAATATGTCAACAGGCAATTCTTTTAAAAGATTAAGAGAGGAATATCCTGTACCAAAATCGTCCATAGAGATTACAAATCCCTTTTCTTTCAAATTGTTCATTGTATCAAGTAATCCTTCTATATTATCTAATACTGCTGTTTCTGTTAGCTCTAATTCTATAAGTCTTGTCGGAATTTTGTATTTATCTACAATTAATTTAAACTCCTCTATAAAATTACTATTTACAAAATGCATTCGAGACAAGTTTACAGATATAGGTACTACTTTTTGTCCTTCATCCATCCATTCTCTAATCTTTTTACACACTTCCTCAAATACATAGAAATCAATATTTACAATAAAACCATTCCTCTCAAATACAGGAATAAATTCTATTGGTGGTATTAGACCTTTTTGTGGATTATCCCAACGAACAAGAGCCTCTGCCCCTATAATTTGATAATCTGAAAGGCTATATTTAGGTTGAAAATAAACAATAAATTCTCCATTATTAAGAGCATCTACCATTGAATTTTCAATTTCTTTCTCTTTTAATATTTTTTTGTGCATTTCCTTATCGTAAAAAGCAAATGAATTTTTATGACCACCTTTTATAGTTTTTCTTGCAGTATTAGCTCTATCCATAATAGTATTTATGTCATTATCACTTTTACTTATTTTATATATACCACAATCTAAAATCAATTTATAATAGTTTATTTTAGGATTACTAAGTATTTGAACCTTATTGTAAATATTGTTTAACCTTGTTTTAATATCATCATCTGTCTTATACTTAATAAGAAGAACAAAATGGTCAGCAGAAACTCTTGCAAAAATTTCATCTTCCTTTAATTCACTTGCAATAGTATTTGATATATGTATCAAAGTATCATTTCCCATATCATATCCAAACATATCATTTATATATTTAAATTTGTCAACATCTATATAAAACAACGCATATTCTTCTGGATTATTCTTAGCAAACAGTTTATTAGAATTTATTTTAAATTTATCTATACTATCTGCTTCTGTCAATGGGTCTGTATATGCTATCTTCCTTAGATAATCCTCTTTCTTCTTTTTATTATAAATTATATATTTAATAGCAATTAAGAATAAAATACATACAAAAGAAATAATTTGTATTGAATATTCTTTAAAAATCACACCAAATGGTACTTTATAAGGTTTGTCAATAGTATTAGAATATATACAATCACTTAATTCTTCTTCAGTAATTTTGTCTATTGATTTATTTAAAATAGACACTAATATAGGGTCAGTTTTATTTGATACCCCTATACGCATCCCATAGCTTGTATCTAAAACAGATATAACAGATAAATTCTCACTCTTTCCTTCTCTTAAAAGTTCATCAAACTGATAAGAACTAAGTATCATTAAGTTTGCTTTACCTTCATTTATAGCGTTTAGACAACTTTCTACACTCTTATAAGATGTTGTCTTAGCATTTTCAAAACTCTTTTCTATATAAGAATCAATAGACTTATAACTACTAGTTAAAGCAATATTTAAATCATTATTGAGATTGGTATCCAATTTTCCTACCATAATCATTGGAATATTTATGTATGGATTTGTCAATTTCATATTAAATCGTTTTGCCTTATCATTTTCATTGATTGAGCCACATAGCATAGTTGCCTTACCACTTTTTATGTAATCAAGACTCTCATTATAATTTTTTGTTTTAATATATTCAAATTTTATACCACATTTTTTTGATATAATTGACATTAAATCGGAACTTATACCTTTAAATGAATTGCTTTCTTTATCATAATACTCTACAGGAGACCACTCTGAATCATATACCATAGTAAGTTTTGGGTTTGCTTTAATAAAATTCATTTCTTGCCGAGTAAATGCTATGGAATTATTGACCTCTCTTTTGAAATATTTTTTATATAATTCCAACTCATAATACATATCATTTATTTTTAATTCTTTTAAAGCATAATCTAATTCTTTTACCAAATTAGGTTTATCTTTTGCAGTAGCAAAATAAAAAGGTTCTACTGAAAATTTGCTAACTATTTTCATTCCTTTAGCATTTATAATACTTCCACAAACAAATGCATCTGCCTTTTTTTCATTGACGGACTCAATTAATTCATCAATAGAATTACAGTATATATATTCAACTGAAAAATTATTTTCTTCTCTATACTTCTCAAATGCAGTATTATGAAAGTTTCCTCTAAGTACAGCTACTCTCATTCCCTTAAAGGAACTTATATCTTCATAAAACATATTATTGTTACTATCCTTTGTATATAGTGCACTATATTCATATCCTGAACTTAGTTTAGGAAAATTAAATAGTTTATTTCTTTCATCATTCTTCTGTAAAGGTCCGAGTAAGTCTATTTCACCCTTTTCTAGTCTGTCTAAACATTCTTCCCAAGACCCTTTTACAAATTCATATTCCCATCTTGTATATTTTGAGATTTCTCTTAGATAATCATAACCATATCCTGTATAAGAATGCTCTTTTGATGAGGATATTATTCCGTAGTCATCACAATATCCAACTCTTATTTTTTTTGAATTTTCAGACTCATCAGCAAAGCATAGTATATTGTTAAAACATGATATAATAAGTAAAAATATCAAAGAAAGTATCAAGAAGTGCTTTTTAAATGCTTTCATATTTAAAAACCTCCAATTTGCCAACTTACTTTAACTTATTTCGTTTTCTAGTTGTAACTACTTTTATTGTAATGGTAAATATATCAAATTGCAATATTCTCATATAATATTCTTATTCAACTATAATGAATTTATTATTATCTATTTAAATACACTATCTAATATTAGTTTCTTATAAGTCATAAAAGCACAACTAACACTATAATTCTAGTGATTAATTTTATTTCAAAAAATATAATAACACTACTAATATTTTAAATATCAATAGTGTCATAAAAACTTTTCAGATTAATTAAATCTTTCTATATATTTTATAATAATCTAAATCATGCTAAATATTTAGACAGAAAACTTTTTTCTTTAATAGTAAATACTTTTGTTTGAATATCAGAATAATTATTTGAATATCTATCTATAAAACCATGATTTGCATCTAAAATCTCAATTTGGATATTTTGTTTCCTAGAAAGTTGGTAAGAAATAGAATCAACATCAAATGAATCGTGCTTTGCAAATACTAATAAGGTAGGACATTTTGGAATTACATCCATGTAATCTCTAATCCGAGAGCCATAACAACAAATTATGCCATCACAAAAAGAATCTTCACTGCATCTCCATGCAATAGTTGCTCCCACGCTATACCCAGCAACAAATACATATTTATACTCTGATTTTAAATCATTTATAAGCTTTTCAACTTTTTTATAAATATCAAAACCAACATTATTTATAAAAAAATCATATGCCTCTTGGACTTTTGAATATGGAAAAACTCTTTTTTCTCCCAGAAGTTCAGGACAAAATACATCATATCCATATTTATAATACTTTTGACAAACATCTTCTATAAAGCTATTAATCCCATAGATTTCATGCAAAACAACAATAGCTACATCACTTTTATGTATATACTTTATCAGATTATCCACCACCTTTACAAAACAGCAAATTTTTTATACTTAGTTTAATATATTCTTCTTTACATGTCAATTTACTTTTCTAAAATCAAATTTATTTTTGGATTAATCATTTATTTTTAAAAGTTGTGCATTATTACTATTAAATTATTCTCTATTATTAAAAATATAATCGTTAGAAATAAAAAATAAAGTACAAATAATTAAAAAATATCTCACTCATAACTTTAAAAATTATAAGTGAGATACTCCTAAAATCTACTTTATATTAAATTTATTTTCCAAAATATCTATTTAATAATCCTAAAAATGCTTTACCATGTCTAGCTTCATCTTTACACATTTCATGTACTGTATCATGTATAGCATCTAATCCTAATTCTTTTGCTTTCTTAGCTAATTTTAATTTTCCATCAGTTGCACCATACTCAGCATCAACTCTAACTCTTAAGTTTTCTTTTGTATCTGCAACTACAACTTCTCCAAGAAGTTCTGCAAATTTAGCAGCATGTTCAGCTTCTTCAAGAGCTATTCTCTTATAAGCTTCTCCTACTTCTGGATAACCTTCTCTATCAGCTTGTCTACTCATTGCTAAATACATTCCTACTTCTGTACACTCACCAACAAAGTTAGCTCTTAATCCTTCGATTATTTCTTCATCTACACCTTGAGCTACTCCTATTCTGTGCTCATCAGCCCAATTTTTTTCGCCTTTCATTTCTTCAAATTTATCAGCTCCAACTTTACATACTGGACATTGTGCTGGTGCAGCATCTCCTTCATGTATATATCCACATACTGTACAAACAAATTTCTTCATAATTACTTTCCTCCTAAATTTTATATATCAAATTAAATTTTTTATTTATTAAGTTAGTCTATATATACCCGCACCATATACCTTTAAACAATTTTTTTAAAAGTTTTTTCTAAATACTTATTTTCCCTGTGTCAATAATATGTTTCTATAATAATGTCCCTTTAATTTTATCAATTCTTTATGATTTCCTGATTCCACAATTCTACCATTTTCTAAAACTATTATATTATCACAATTTGATATAGTACTTAATCTATGAGCTATAATTATACTTGTCTTTCCATAAGTTAAATTATTTATTGCTTCTTGAATTTTAGCTTCTGTTGCTATATCTATGTTACTTGTAGCCTCATCCAAAATAAGTATTGGAGCATTTTTTAATACTGCTCTAGCAATACTTATTAATTGTTTTTGACCTTCACTTAAATCTTCACCCCTATCCGATAATACAGTACTATATCCTTCACGCATTTTAACTATAAATTTATGTGCATTTGCTATTTTACTAGCATATATAACTTCTTCATCAGTAGCCTCCAGATTTCCATACCTTATATTTTCCATAACTGTATCATTGAATATATAACCTTCTTGTGGAACTACTCCAAAACAAGTTCTCAAATAGTTTCTGTTAATAGAGTATATATCCTTACCATCTAAAAATATACTTCCTTCATCTATATGATAAAAATTTGTAATTAGATTTATAATAGTTGTTTTTCCACTTCCCGTCTCTCCTATGATGGCATTTGATGTGCCAGATTTGATTTTTAGGTTTATATTATCTAAAATTTTCTTTTTTGAATCATAAGAAAAACTTACATCTTTAAGCTCAATTTCTCCCTTTACAAAATGAGAGTTTAAATTACCATCTTTATTATCGTTAATCTCACTTTTAAACATGTTATGCACTTCTTGCTCTTCTTGTTCATCTATAATTTCAAAAACTCTTTCACATCCAGCTATGGCTGAAAGTAATGTATTAAATAGATTTGCTAATTCATTTAAAGGTCTTGTGAATTGTCTTACATAACTTAAAAAACTAGCTATAACCCCTATGGTTATAATATCTTTAGATGCAAGAATGCCTCCTATAATACATATAGTTGCAAATCCTATATTACTAATCACATTCATAATAGGCATTAAAAGAGAAGTGTAAATTTGCGATTTAAGGGAAATATTTAGAAGTCTATCATTGACTTCTTTAAAATCATTTACAGATTTTCTTTCATAATTAAAAGATTTTACTACATTTATGTTTGATATCATTTCTTCAATATGTGCATTTAGTTTTCCCAACTCAACTTGTTGTTGCTTAAAAAAAACTCTAGTTCTCTTTGCAATAAAATTACTCACAAACATTACTATCGGTATTAATATTACACTGCAAAAGGTTAAAATTGGGCTTAATACAAACATCATAATAAAAGTCATCAATATGTTTAAGATTCCTGTAATTAACTGTACTAATGAATTTGATATTCCTGTACTGATATTATCGACATCATTTGTCACTCTACTCATAATATCTCCAGTAGAACTTTTATCAAAAAAGGTTATTGGTAGATTTTTAAATTTTAAAAATAAATTACTTCTCATTTCTCTGACTATACTTTGAGATAATCTAGCTGTACATATCCCCTTAGACAGTTTAACTGAAAACTCAATTATATAAAATGAAAGTAAAATAATTATTCCTTTTAAGAAAATGGATTTTGAATAAGTATCGATATCTATTATGTCAACTACCTTTCCAATAGTATATGGTATTACAGTTGATATAATTGAATCAATTATTACTAGCAAAAAAATAAATCTAGTAATCTTCTTATCTTTTTTAAAGTACATAAAAATTCTTTTAAACGTTTTTTTAAAATCTTTAGGCTTTTCTTTTTTCTTTAATCTACTGACCTTCTGATTTCCAGTACTTAAATTCAATATACTTCCTCCTTAATTTACATCTTCACTTACTAAATTTTGCAACGCAAAAATTTTTTTATAAATTGGAGAACTAACCAGTAAATCTTCATGTGTAGCAAATCCAACCACCTCACCCTCATCCAAGACTAAAATCTTATCACAGTCAATTATAGAACTAATCTTTTGTGAAATAGTTATTACAGTACATTTCTTACTTTCCTTTTCTCTTAAATTACTTATATACTCTTTTATATTCTTTCTTATAATTGTCTCTGTATTAATATCCATTGCACTAAAACAATCATCAAGAATTAATATTTGTGGTTTTTTGGCTATAGCTCTAGCTATAGTAATTCTTTGTCTCTGTCCTCCTGATAAATTTTTACCCCTTTGGAATAAAACTTCATCATAAGTATTTTCGAGTTTTGTTATAAATTGATTTGCATTTGCTATTTCACATGATTTTACAACATCCTCTTTGCATATATCTCTATTTCCCATAACTACATTCTCCAATATACTTTTTCCAAACACACTACTATTTTGAAATACTACACCTATTCTTGCCCTTAAACTTTCTTCAGAAATACTGTATATACTACGTCCTCCAATCTTAATATCACCTTTATCAATTATATATAATTTTTGAATTAAATTTACTAAAGAAGTCTTTCCTGAACCAGTTTGACCAATCACACCAATATTTTGACCTTCTTCTATTTTAAAGGATACGTTTTTTAATATTTTTTCATCTGTATTTTTGTTATACGAAAAATCTACATTTTCAAAAATTATATCACAGTTTACAAACTTTAAATCTTTTTCTCCAACATCTAAACTTTCTTCTCTCTCAATTACTTCTTCATTCTCATCAACCAAAACCTCACTTATTCTCTCATAAGATGCTTTTGCCCTAACAAAAACATTAAAAACATGTGAAATCATTATAAGAGATGTTAATATTCTAGTCATATAGTTTACATAAGCAACTATAATCCCAATTTTAATTTCTCCTGAATAAATTAAATGCCTTCCAATCAGTAATATTATTATTATGGAAACATTAATGATTATTGTAATTGTCGGTCTAAAAAATGACATCATAGTTGTAGCTTTTCTACTATTTTTAAAAAGTTCATCATTTAACTCTTCAAAGCTTTGGTTCTCATAATCGTATCTACAAAATAGTTTAACTACTTTTATTCCACTTAAAAACTGTCTTAATTTTGAATTTACTTTATCTGTACTTTCTTGTACATTTTTAAATAATCTATACCCTATCTTCATATTAAGCAATATTATAATAAATATAATTAAAACTGCAATTAGAATAATTATTGACATCTTTAAATTTAATTTTATAGCTATAATTAAACTTCCTATACACATTATTGGTGACTTTATAAAAACTCTCATCATTCCATTAACGAATTGTTGCATTTGATTGATATCATTAGTAATTCTTGTTATTAATGAAGCTCTACCAAATTTATCTATTTGTTTTAATGAGTATGTATTTATCTTTTCAAATACATCCTGTCTTAAATCATAAGAAAAATGCTGAGAAACTCTTGCCGAGATTACACTTCTTATTATTGCAAATATTGCACCTAAAAAAGTTATACCTATCATTATAGCTCCTGTTGATAGTATGTAGTCTAAGTTCTTATTTGAAACCCCTATATCTATTATTTTTGCCATTATAGTTGGTTGAGCTAAATCACAAAAAGCTTCCAATGTTAAAAAAAATACTGCTGTTAGAAATAATACTATATATTTTTTTATGTATTTTTTAAAATACCTCATTCAATCATCCCTTCATAGAATTTTCTCATTACCAAAAGTATATCATAATGGCTAATTTAATTGATTATATCAATTATAAATATTTGATTTATTATTAATTTTTATACCATATATTTTATAAATTATTTGTTTTTATTTCCTATATTTATATATATTTATAGCATACTATTATATATAATATATATGTATTAAAATTAAGACAAAATTTTAACTTTACTATTTGTGTAAAAAGTAATATAATTTAAAATTGATTATAAATCTAACTTTTTTCTTTATCAAAATATTTTAGGAGGTGAGACATTTGAAAAAAACTAATAGTTTAAAAGAAATTTTAAACTGGAATAATATCAAGAATTTAAGACCTTCAAAGGGTTTAAAAAATATATTAGAAATTTTTAAAAGTGACCTAAAAGATATACGTGGCAATTATGCCGTACTTGTAATAGTTTTAGGTCTTGCTTTTTTACCATCTCTGTATGCTTGGTTCAATATAAAGGCATCTTGGGACCCTTATGGAAGCACTGCTAATATGCTTGTAGCAGTAACAAATGAAGATAAAGGAAATGAAATAGCAGGACAAAAGATTAATGTAGGAGACCAATTAATTGAACAACTCAAAGATAACAAGAGTTTAGGTTGGCAGTTTGTAGATGAAAAAACGGCTCTTGAAGGTGTTAAAAAAGGTACTTATTATGCATCACTTAAGATTCCAAAAAATTTTACAAAAGATTTGACATCTTTAATTACAGATGATGTTAAAAAAGGGGAAATTATCTATACTGTTAATGAAAAAATAAATGCAGTTGCACCAAAGATTACAGATAAAGGTGCTTCTACAATACAACTACAGGTTAATCAGACTATAGTAAAAACAGTTAGTGAAATCGTTCTTGGTATATCAAACGGAGTTGGTGCAGGAATTGAACACAGTCTTCCAAAATTGACAAAAGTTGAAAATTCCCTTATTGACCTTCAAAAGAGATTTGACCATATAAATAAGACTGTTGATTTAGCTTCTGATGCTACTTCAAAATTATCTGATACAGTTAAAGATATTAAATCTGATTTACCTACAATTAAAAAAACTCTGAATGATACAAAACTGTTATCAAGTGACTTAAAAAAATTCTTAGAGGATACAAATGATAATTTAGACGAACTTTCTCCTCTTATTAAGTCTGACTTAAATTTAATGGTTGACCTTTCATCTTCTGCTTCTTCTCTTACATTAAATTTAATTGATGCAGTAAATAGTGGCAGTGAAGATGTACCTAAGTTGATAGATAATTTATCAGAAAAACTTTCTAATTTGCAATCTTTAAATAATACTTTGGTGGATTTTTTAACTAAATTAAACCAACTTACATCAAATAATAGATTGGATGATGTCATAGATAATCTTGAAGACTCTAGCAATAAAATAGATTCATCTATATCAACATTAAATGATATTAAAAACAAAGTTATATCTGGACAACAACCATCTATAAGTGCTTTGAATAATGTTTTAAGTCTATCAAATGGTATTGGAAGAATTAATTTAAATATTTTAAATAATTTTGACTCAAAAATATCAAAACCTATAAATAGTATATTTGCAAACAGTATAAAAGTAGCAAATGATATAATTACTGTTTTAGATAAGGCAGAAGCAAAACTTCCAAAGGTTGAAGAAATACTTACTACTTCTCTAAAACTTTCAGGAAATGCACAGGAAAGTATATCATTGATAAGAGAAAGACTTCCTTTAGCAAAAGGAATGTTGGATGATTTGATTGATACTTTAAGCAAAATTAGTAATGGTGAAGATATGAAAAAATTAGTCAGCTTGCTTGAAAGTGATATATTGACAAAGTCTAATTTCTTAAAAGAACCTGTTGAGGTGAAAACAGAGAAATTATATCCAATTGAAAATTATGGTTCTGCAATGACACCATTTTATAGTGTTCTTTCTACATGGGTTGGTATATTACTTATTTCAGCACTATTGTCTACATCTGTACATGGAAACTATAAACCTTATGAAATTTACTTTGGAAGAGGCCTTACTTTTTTAAGTATAGCTCTTGTCCAAGGTTTTATAATAGGAACTGGAGATATATTATTGTTAGGAGTAACAGCAAAACATCCAATTTTATTGATAGTTCTGCTTATGTTTACTAGTATGGTATTTAACTTTATAGTGTATTCTTTAGTTTCTGTATTTGGAAATGTAGGAAAAGCAATTGCAATAGTACTATTAGTCGTTCAGATTGGTTCTTCTGGTGGTACATTCCCTATACAAGTTACACCTACATTCTTCCAAAGAATAAACCCTATAATGCCATTTACCTATGCAATAGGTGCTACAAGGGAAGCAGTTGGTGGTATATATGCTCCAAATCTAACTAAAGATATACTAGTTCTATTACTATTTATGATTCTGTCTATTTGTTTAAATGTACTTCTAAAAGGACCTATAAATAGAGTTATAAAACCATTTAATGATAAATTTGGCGATAGTAATTTAACTGGTCATTAAAAAATTAATTCTGTCTTTAAATATATTTTTTTAATAATATTCTAAGTTCATATTAAAAGGTAGTAGCTAAAAAGCTACTACCTTTTTCCAACTTAAAAACTAATATTTACTACAAAAACTGTCATAGAAAAAAACGAAAAAATTCGTTCTTTCCTAAATTTATCTTATAAATATTTAGATATATTCCTACTTAATAAGCAGAGCTATACATAGTATTTAATGTATAACTTACATTATTTAACTCATATAATCAATTATTCCTGAATTTAAATTATATAAATGCTCAAAACCTTCTTCAGCTAACAAATTACATGCAGTAACACTTCTATGACCACTTCTGCAATAAACTACTACTTTCTTATCTTTATAATCGTAAATTTCATCTATATTATTGATTAACTCTTGTAAAGATATATTTATAGCATTTTCTATTTTATATTCCTTAAATTCATCTTTAGTTCTTACATCTAATAATAAAACATCCTTTTCATTTTTCATCATTTCTTTAAGTTGCTTCTTATTTATATTCTTATACATATGTCTAAAATTCCTCCATTTTATTTATATATTACCTATACCCTTTATTCTTTATACAACAACAAATATTATTTTTATATTTTTCTCTGTTATATAAAAAGCTATACTTATAAAAGCTTTTTTTATTGATAATAATCTGTTGATTAAAATAATTAAGAATGTTATGCTAATTATAAATTATTAAAAAGGGAAAGAGGTAATGTAATATGTTTAAGCAAAGGCTCTCTAAATTATTATCTAGTACATTAGTATTGAGTATGTTATTTACTGCTGCTCCAAATATTACTTTTGCTGATAATACAAAAGATAATTCCGAAAAATATCAAAGTTCTGATATAGAATTACATGATTATAGTAAAAACGCGGAATCTTACACAAAAACTAAAGCTCTTGCTAAAGAGAAAATCCAAACTTTGCTATCAAAGTATGGTGCTGTAAGTGCTCAATATGCTTTGATTGATAATGGCAAAATTGAGATTTCTGGTAATGGTGGAGTTTACAGCAAACAGGATAACAAAAACTTAAATAAGGATAATATGTATAGTATCGCATCTATCAGTAAAATGTTTACTACAACAGCTGTTATGAAGTTGGTTGATGATGGAAAATTAAATTTAGATACTCCTGTTGTAAAGTATATACCTGAATTTAAAATGGCTGATGATAGATACAAGGAAATCACTCCAAGAATGTTATTAAATCATTCATCAGGGTTGATGGGAAGTAGTTTTAAAAACACTATTTTATTAGCAGACAATGATTCTTATGGTCATGATAATTTCTTAAAAGAATTACAAAAACAAAGATTAAAAGCTAAACCAGGAGCTTTTTCCGTTTATTGTAATGATGGATTTACTTTAGCTGAAATTTTAGTAGAAAGAGTATCTGGTATGTCATTTACTAATTTTCTTGATAAATACATAAATAATCCACTTAACTTACAAAATACAAAAACTACAGAAAATAGCTTTGATAGTTCAAAACTAGCAAAAGCATACGTACCTTATTGGGAAGATGCAGTTCCACAAGATAACCTTAATGCTATAGGTGCAGGTGGTTTATATTCAAGTGCAGAAAATCTATGTACATTTGCACAAACATTTATGAAAAATTCAAATGGTATTCTTTCTCCTGCTTCAGTAAAAGCTATGGAAAACAAAGAATATTTAAATGGTCTATGGCCTGAAGGAGAAGACTCTATACTTGGATATGGTTTAGGGTGGGATTGTGTCAACACTTATCCATTTAATCAGTATAATTTAAAAGCTCTTACAAAAGGTGGAGATTCTTTATTATTCCACAGTAATCTTATAGTTCTTCCAGATGAAAATATGGCAGTTGCAGTTCTTTCTTCTGGTGGAAGTAGTCAACTTAATGAAATAATTGGACAAGAAATCTTACTATCTGCATTAAAAGAAAAAGGTAAAATTAAAGAAATAAAACCTGATAAAACATTTAGTAAGCCACAACAAGTTAAAATGCCAAGCTCTTTAAAAGAAAATAGTGGTCTTTATGCTTCTTCAAATATGATAAAAGTAGATGTTAATGATAATGGTACTTTAACAGTATCTTCTCCTTATATAGAAAATGGACCTGAAGATAAATACGTATACATAGGTCAAGATAGATTTGTATCTGAAAAAGGTAATAGTTGTTTAAAATTTGTAAAAGAAAAAAATAATATCACATATTTAAATATGAGCTCTTATGATGATGTCCCTGGATTAGGTCAGACAGCAAGTTTATACTATGTAGCTCAAAAAGTAGATGACAACAATATATCAAATAGTGTCAAAGAAGTGTGGAAAAAAAGAAGTGGCAAAGGTTACTATCTAGTGGATGAAAAATATACTTCTCAAAGCTATATGTTTGGCTCTGTAAAAGCAAGTTTTAGTCTTTCTGATGAAACTCCAGGTTATATAGTTAACACTAAAATAATGGATGAGAATAACTCAAATGCTTTTATAGAAATACCTGGTGTAATAGGTCGTGATTTATCCGACATTAAACTTCATAAAGAAAATGGTACAGAGTATTTATCTTTTGGAACACTAACGTATGTTAGTGAAGATTCTATAACTAATTTGCCAGCAGAAAAATCTTTTACTTGTGAACTAGAATCCAATGGTTATGCAAAATGGTATAAGATTGGTGACGATATCGCAAATAAAAAAATAGAAGTTAATCTTCCTCAAAATTCAGCTTTTGCTGTTTATGATGATAAAGGTGTTCCTGTAAACTATTCTTTAGTTACAAAGAACAATAGAGTTAGATTGCCAAAAGGAGGCGTAATTGTTTTCTTAGGAAGTCCAAATGCTAGATTTGAGGTTACATATCAAGATGAAGTAAATGCAAGTGCACTTACAGGAACTGATAGATATGAAACTTCTATTAAGATAAGTCAAGCAGGTTGGGAAAATGCTGAAAATGCAGTTTTAATAAACGATTCAGCAATTGCAGATGCTTTGGCTGCAACACCATTTGCATACAAGAAAAACGCTCCTATATTATTGACTGGAAGCTCTCAAATAAATGAAAAAACTTTGGCTGAATTAAAGAGATTAAAAGTTAAAAATGTATATGTAGTTGGTGGAGAAGCTTCTATAAATGAAAAATCTTTAGATACTATAAAATCAAACAATATCTCTGTATCTAGAATTTCAGGAAGTGATAGATATCAAACTTCTATGAACATTGCTAAAGAATTGAACAATATTAGCAATATATCAAAGATTTCAGTAGTTAATGGCGAAAAAGGATTAGCCGATGCAGTAAGCATTGGAGCTGTATCAGCTCAAAATGATATGCCTATAATACTTACTAATGAAAATAGTAATATAACTGAAATAAATAACGTATTTAAAAACAAAAAGATTGATAAATCTTATGTAATCGGTGGAGAATATACAGTTTCTAAAAATATAGAAAGTAAACTTCAAAATCCACAGAGAATATCAGGTAGCACTAGAAATGAAACTAATGCAAAAGTAATAAAAGAATTTTACAAGGATTCTAAGATAGACAATTTATATGTTGCTAAAAATGGAATGAATAAACAAGATGATTTAATAGACGGATTATCTGTTGGAGTTTTGGCTGGAAAAACTAAATCTCCTGTAATGCTAGTAGGAAACTCACTAGATTATAATCAAAAAGAACTATTTAAAACTATGAGATTTAAATCTGTAACACAAATTGGTGGAAATGGAAATGAAAACTCATTTAAGCAAATAAAAGAAATAGCTTAACATAACTAAAAAAGGCTGTATTCAAGTAATATTAATTGAATATAGCCTTTTTTTATTTAAGTTATAAGTTTTATATGTGTAAAAATTAAATTTAAATATTAAATGATAAGTTTATTAAGATATAGATAAGTCTAAAACTTTGCCTTTTTTAAGTTAGTTTCTATTTATCATTAATACTTAACAATTTATCTAAATATACTGACTTTAATTGTTTACTGGCTAAAATCTTTTTAGCTGGTTCAAGCTTTAATATAGCTGACAGTATAGCTCCCATAGCTCTATGACTAGCCAGAGCATTATTATCAAAAATTAAATTTTGTAACTGCCCTTTTTCAATTGCCATAAGAACTGCTCTATGTACTGAATTTGCTGGAGTTATTATTTTTTCATCTCTCTTTAATAACATAATGCTATTTTTATGGCAATTTCTAACACAAACTCCACAACCTAGACATCTATCCTCATCAATTTTTATATATTCTTTACCATCTTCCTTAACCTTGCTTATCGCATCTATTGGACATGCAGTTATACATTTACCACACTTTACACAATTTTCATGGTTTATATTTGGTATAAAACTTGTTGTCTGTACTGGATGAAGATTTCCAAATCTTTTAGCTGCTACCATTGCTTCACAGCAACATCCACAGCAATTACATATAAACGTAACCCCTTTCCTAACATTTTCTCCACATTGAACTAAGTTATGTTCATATGCTTGATGAAGTAGTTCTTTACATTCTATTTTATCCACACGTCTTGCAAATTTATTATTTATTAAAGAATTTGCTACATTGTCAAACGTCATACATATATCCATGGGAGCATCACAAGCTTTTCCAACATGTTGCATTCTATGTCTACAGTAACACATACTTATACCTATATGAGTTGATTCATCAATTATATGAGTAGCCCTTTCATAATCTAAAATACTAACCTCATTATCATTAGTTAAAACTTCCTCTTGAACGTATACTCTTCCAAGCTTCGTTTCTGTTGAATAAAATAAATCTTTGATAAAATCTTCTTCTACATTCATATATTGATAGTAAAGCTCTGCCAAAAGTTTTTGGTCTATATCGTGTCTCGTTCTCATCATGGCAAACTCAAAAAAACCAGCCATTGGAGGAGGCATTATATATTTCTTCCCTTTATTATCTTCTATATCTAGTATCAGAGCCTTACTAGCAAGTTTATCCAATACTCTATATGCTTCACTTTCACTTACACTCCAAATTTTAGCTGCTGTTTTTACTCTGAAAGGCTTTATTGGAAGCTGAGCAACTAACTTCGCCTCTTGTTCTGTATATAGTACATTTAGTATTTTGTATAATGTATCAGATGGTGGAGCACCTTGTGGAAACTTGTTTATTCTTTCCTCTAAACTTTTATACATATTCTTCGCAGTTATATGAGAAATAGTAATCACCTTCTTTTTCTTTTGTTTTCCAATAAAATCAAATATTCTTTCTTATTATATATTCTCTTACTTTATATAATACCAATTCTTTCTAAATAGTTAAATACCTCTAGTAATTTATTATTAGATTTCTTATATAAATAAAAAATCATTTAAGTGATATAATAATATTTTATACCACTTAAATGATTTTAATAATATTTTATATAGTTAAGAATTATTTTTATATCTATATACTTTCTCTTCTTATATTATCTATTATATTTTCTTTATTTAATTTACTCATTGGTATATACCCTGCTATAAAAGTTATTATAAAAACACTTACTATACAGATAACTATGGCTGTCCACGGTATAATCGGAGAAAATTCAATTACACCTGAAATAAGTTTATTCATAATTAGAATTATACCAATACTAATTGGTATTCCAAACAACAATGACAGTATACCATATATAAAACTTTCTAAATATATCATTTTCCTAAATCCTTTAGGAGTAACCCCTATAGATTGTATTACTGCAAGTTCTCTTTTTCTTAGATTTATACTTGTACTTACTGTATTTAGAATATTTGTAACACTCACTAAAGATATCACTACTATAAAACCATATACAAATATTTTAATAACCTTTAAATCTTGTTTTTCACTTTCATTGCTTGCACTTTCATCATAAAAGTTAAAATTATTTTTATTTGCCAAAGCTTCTATTTCCTTCTTAGTCTTAATGCTTCCTCCTGAATCAATAAATATAAGGCTTTTACTTAATTTTAAATTTAAATTTTTAGCAACTTCATCATAAGTTATAAATTGTAACCCCATATTTTGATAACCAAGACCTAGACGTTCTTCATCAGTTATAGCAAGAATCTTGACCTTTACTTTTTTACTTAAGGCATTTTCATCAAGATATTCACAATTTACTGTATCTCCTACTTTATAGTTGGTAAGTTCTACTACACCTTTCTTCCCATTTTCTTCAAATGCACTTTTTCTAACTAATATAACACCATTTTCTTCAATTGCTCTCTCTTTATTAAAAGAGCCCTGTACTAAGTTATTTATTTTGTTTTTTACTGCAAAATCTCCTGGAAAAATTAATTCATTATTACTGAAATCATATTCATAACTATCTCCAATCTTATATTTTTGATAATATTTCCTGATTAAATCTTCCTTGGATTTATTTATTTTATTTTCACTTACTCTTATAGACACATATTGTCCTGTTGCCAATTCAAAGTTTTTTATCCCATCAATATCTTCTAGTTCACTTATAGTATCCTCTACAGACCTAGCTGTGTTCTTTGCAGTTAAATACAAATCATATTTTCTTTGAGAATTTCTAATTTCTTCACCTCTTAGTAAAAGTAATGTAAAGCCACTAAAAGATATAAATATTATTATACTTACCATTAAAGAAAAAAGAGTTATTATAAATTTTTTTCTATTTCTCCTAATATTTTTATATGCAAGTACTCCTTCAGTTTTAAAAATCATTTTAATAAGTCTTGAGCTTTTGATTTTGCCCACTTTATACTCTCCAGTATTTTTAATCACATTAAGGGGAGAAATATTAGAAGCCGATATTGCAGGTAGTAGAATTGATATAAAGATTGTAAGCAAAACTATTATTATACTAACAATAATTATTATTGGATTATACACTATCTGCAAACTCATCTTAGTAACAACCGATTCAGTAAAATACTTATTTATAATTTTAAACAATAGGTCTATAGCTACTGTTCCAGATATTAGTCCTATTGGTATACCAATTAAACTAATTATAATACCTTCTATAAAAACTAATCTTTTAATTTGACTAGATGTAGCACCTATAGAATTTAATATCCCAAACTGTTTTTTTCGTTCATTTATAGAAATACTAAAGGAATTGTACACTGTAGCAATTGTACATATGATTACTAAAATAGTTACTGCTATAATTATAGACTTTATAGAGCTATTTATATTTGAATACTTACTAGCACCTTGTAACCTCAATAAATGTTCATTGTATTTTATCATATCGGAAACTGCTTCTTTATCTTTATTTGAATATATATTTTTACTTATTTTATTACTTATCTTATACACATCTTTAGGATTTCTTACTGCTACTGATACATTAATTGTATCATTGTAATTATTCATAGGATTAAAGTAGGCTATAGCTGTTGCAATTCCATTATAACGTTCAAACCCAGGTTTTTCAATTATACCAACAACTTTAAAAGTTCTATCTTTTTCATTTGCTATATAATCACCTTCATGAAATGTCATACTATCAATCTTTTTCTTGCTTGAGTCAAACATATCCCCTACTTTTAAAGTTATCTTATCTCCTATTTTTAACTTATCATCTATAAGATTAATAATACTTTCACTTAAAACAATTTCTCCTTCCTTAGCTGGAAATCTACCTTCTTTTATAGAAACTTTATATCCGTTTATTGCATTTTTATCATATTGCTTTATACTTAATATAGCATTTTCACTATTTTCTAATTTAGAATATCCAAGTTGTTTGGTAAATGCATGTTTTTCTATTTCAGCTGATTTCGTTACATATTCCACATTTTTTCTATTTACATCATAAAATGTAACATGGAAACTTCCATCATTCTTTATAGTTTCTCTCATTTGATAATCCATAAAACTTTCAAATATATTTCCTATACCACAAATTAAAGCTGTTGAAAGTATTATACCAATTATGGTTACAATGGTTCTTCTTTTATTTTGTTTTAAGTATCTAATAGTTAGTGATGTATATAAATTCATCTACATCACCTCATCACTTTTTATGATTCCATCTTCTATGCTTATAATTCTATCAGCTTGAAGTGCCATATTTTTGTCATGAGTTATCATTATTAGTGTCTGGTTGTATTTTTTTACTGACAATTTTAACAATTCTAATATTTCCTTTGAATTTTTACTATCTAAATTACCTGTTGGCTCATCTGCTAATATTATAGAAGGTCTATTAATTAATGCACGTCCTATAGAGGTTCTCTGTTGTTGACCTCCTGATAATTGGTTTGGAAGGTGCTTTTCTCTATCAATTAGACCTAATGTTTTCATTAAATCATCAAAATATTCTCTATCAATATCTCTATTGTCAAGCTCTGCTGGAAGCAATATATTTTCCTTCACATTTAAGACTGGAATTAAGTTGTAAAATTGATATATAAGACCTATATTTCTTCTTCTAAATATCGCCAAATCCTTAGTTTTTAAATTATATATATCAACATCATTTATATAAACCTTACCACTAGTTGGTCTGTCAACTCCTCCTAATAAATGTAATAAGGTACTTTTACCACTTCCACTTGGACCTGTTATTGCTATAAACGTTCCTTTTTCAACTGATAAACTTACATTTTTTATAGCATCAACTTTTGTTTCATTTTTACCATAACTTTTAGTTAGATTTTCTACTCTTAAAATTTCCATAACTACCTCCAATATTTATATTCTATACTTCATATATTAGGTTTTGGCTATTACTATAAAGTGAATTAAATATTACAGATTAGTCACTATCATACATTTTATGAAATATTATATGAAATTCTGTACCCTTACCTTTTTCGCTGTTTACATATATATCGCCATTTTGGCTTTCTATTATAGATTTTGACATTGCAAGACCTATTCCTACACTATCTTCTTTTGAACTACTTCTTCCTCTATAGAATCGTTTAAATACATGTGGTATATCTTTTTTATCTATACCTTCACCCTCATCTTTTATTATTAGTTCAGAAAATAATGGATTTTCTTTATAGGTTATAATTATATTTCCAAATTCAGGAGTATGTTCTACACAATTTTTGATTATATTCACTAATGCTTCCACGGACCAATCAATATCACCAATATAAGATACATTATCATTTCCCTCTATAGTCAGTTTTTGATTTTTAATCTCCATAGGTATTTTCATAGATAGCATTGCTCTATGTATGAGTTCACTAAATTTTACCTTATCTTTTTTAAAATTTATCACTTTTGCTTCTACCTTTGATAATTTAAGCATGCTTTTAATCAACCAATCCATTCTATTTAATTGATTTTTTATCTTATTTAAAAAATCGATTTTTACTTCGTATGGTACATCATTATATAATAAATCATTCAACATTATTAAAGAAGTCATAGGAGTTTTTAATTGATGTGATATATCGGAAATTGTATTGTTTAAAAATATCTTTTCTCTTTTTAAAAGTTCAACCTTTTCATTAAGAATTGTTGTCATCTTTAAGAGTTCAGTTTTTAGAAGACCTATCTGCCCTTCTTGATTCTTGTTTTTCATATCAAATGGCTTACCCTCTGAACTATAGTAAACATACTTAGTCATATCTGATAAATCATTGTAAATTGACGTAAAATATCTAACAACCAACACAAATATCAAAATAAATATTATACATACTAATATTATATTTATTTTGATAGTCTCTAAAACTAATTTAGAAATAATAGGCTCAGAGTTTATCCTAATAGATTTATCATAATTATACTTAATTAATATTTTCTGACCATAATCTATGTTCTCCATAGACTTCCCTTGAGTTATTATGTCTACTATCTGACTTTCCAAGTTTGGATACTTGCTTGATAAAGTTCCTATTATAGCCTGATTATTTCTTACAACCATCTCTTTAGTTAAGGACACGTTGATTATGCTAAATCCAATAGATATTATGATAACAATAAACATCAAAGTAACATACTTACTTAAAAACTTCTTCACTTCTGGATTATATAGAAACACTATTTTCACTTCCTATCCATTTATAACCAATCCCCCTTACAGTTTCTATGTAGATTGGTTCACATAAATCATCACCTATTTTTTCTCTAAGCCTTTTTATATAAACAGTTAGAGTATTGTCGTTTACAAAATCATAAGTTACATCCCAAAGTTTTTCCAATATTTGAGTTCTACTTAAAACAGTATTTTTATTCTGTATAAGAATTAAAAGAAGTTTATATTCAACTGATGTCAGAAATATTTCTTTATCATTTTTATATACTCTAGCTTCTAATGTATATATACTTAAATCTCCAAATTTAAGTATTTTCTTATTTTCTTCTGAAGTATTACCTTTTCTTCTTAAAACAGCTTTTATTCTGGATATTAATTCTCTAATTCTAAAAGGTTTTGTTATATAATCATCTCCACCTATATCGAGACCCATTACAATATTTACTTCTTCATCACAAGCAGTCAAGAATATTATAGGAACCTGAGAGAATCCTCTTATATATTGACAAAGCTCATAACCAGTTCCATCTGGCAATGTAACATCCAACAGTATCATGCTATATTCATTAGAAGAAATCATTTCTTTTCCACTAGATAAATCCTTTGATATATCTATACTAAATCCTTCTTGTTCTAAAGCATACTTTATTCCAAAAGATATAGTACTGTCATCTTCAACTATCAACAACTTTAACATAACTATTTCCTTTCTTTTCATTTTAATTTTAAACTATCTGCTTAATTTCATACTATCTATCTATACAAGTTTTATTATACACAATTACCATGGATACTAAAATATTTCTAAAATTACAAAATAGTCACAAAGAACTATTAAAATTTATAAAAATAAAATGTAAGTTGTTACTTAACTATCTAAAGAATGATACTGATTCTTTCAAGTTAAGTTACAACTTACATATTAAAACTAGATATTAAATAATTTGACATTACTATTTGTTCAGTTATACAAAATATTACTTATTCTTCTTCATATTTTTTGTATTCATCTTCTTTGTAAATATTATCTTTTTTAGCATCTTCATGTAAATCAATCTCTTCCTTTACATCTTTAACACTATTTACATATTGCATCATTTCTTCTTGAGAAACATGTGGACAATTTTCACAATTTATTCTTCTTGAATTAAATTCTTTTACTTTTTTTTTTAATTCTTCATATTCATAATCTTGTTTTGTGTCTCTACAATCACAGTCATAATCAAATTCGTCATATTTATAATCATCATAATCGCTATTTCCATAATAATTTGTATTGACCATTTGAGAATTAGATTTATGGCTTTTTACCATTTTATATACAGCATATGCTCCTACACCTGTAATTACAGCTCCTGTAATCATCATTGGTTTACTCATTCCATCATCTTTTTTATGCATTTGTCTTTTCATTAAATATGTTAACATATTTTTTCTCCTTTCTAATTTTTATTTCTATCTATAAATAGTATCTGTATTATTTTAATAAAAATTATGTTATTTTTTAAATTACAATTTTTACAAAATATAAACTTATATTTTGTGTTTGTTATTATTTTTTATGTTATACTATGTATATAACAATCGTTTTCATTTATAAAGCATAATGGAGGTTTTTTATGGTTTTAAATTTAGATTTTAATAGTGATAAATCTATTTATGTACAAATTAAAGAAGAAATAACTAAGGCTATAGCTTCAGG